>NZ_JAKMAY010000233.1:0-9146 GCF_022015835.1 Streptomyces sp. ICN903
GTGGGAGGGTGGGAGGAGACCTCCCACCCATTCCTTGGAGAAGGCGCTCGAATCCCGGATCCCGAGCCCCGGCACCCGAGCTCCGGGCCGGATTCCCGGCCCTCCGGAGCGGGCGGCGCACCGCCCGGCGGCCGTGGGTAGGGGAACCGGCGGCCCGCGCCGCGCCGTCCTCCTCCCGTCCGGCGCACCGGAACGGAGAGGGAGGCCCCATGGATTCGCGCTGCGTCATCCTCGACATAGGCGGCGTACTGGAGATCACCCCGAAGACGGGCTGGCACCAACGCTGGGAGCGGCGGCTCGGCCTGCCGCCCGGCACCGTGAACCGGCGCCTGGGGGAGGTCTGGCGGGCCGGAAGGGTCGGAGAGCTCGACGAGCCCGGGGTGCGGGCCCGGGTCTCGGCCGAACTCGCCCTGGACGAGGCGGCGGTGGACGCCTTCATGACCGACCTGTGGACCGAGTACCTGGGCACGGCCAACGAGGAGCTGATCGCCTGCGTACGCGGACTGCGGAAGCGCTGCGGGCCGGAGCTCGGGCTCGGCATCCTCAGCAACAGCTTCGCCGGAGCCCGCGAACGGGAGGAGGCGGCGTACGGCTTCGGCGCACTGGTCGAGCGGATCGTCTACTCCCACGAGATCGGTGTCCTCAAGCCCGATCCCCGCGCCTACGAGACGGTGTGCGCCGCCATGGGCGCGCGCCCGCGGGACTGCCTTTTCGTCGACGACCTCCCGGAGAACGTCGAGGCCGCGCGGGAGTTCGGCATGCACGGGCATCTGCACGAGGACAACGCCCGCACCATCGCCCGGATCACGGCCCACGTGGGCTCGGTAACCGAGGCCCCATGCCCCTGACCACCGGCCTGTCGTGCGGCCGACGCGCTCATCCCCGACCGAACGACCTCACGGAGTGGGCCGAAGCCCCCACGTCTGGAGGACGTAGGGCCGCCCCTTCTCCTCCCCCTCGATCAGCGGCACGTCGAGCAGACTGAAGCCCGCCTTGGCGGCCACGGCGACGCTGGCGGCGTTCTCCGCCTCCAGCTCCAGGATCACCTGCTCAGCGCCCAGCTGCTCGAAGGCGTACGCGGCCATCACCCGTACCGCCCGTACGGCCAGCCCTCGGCCCCGGTGCGCCGGGCCGACCGCGTAACCGAGCTCCGTGCCCTCGGGGGCGCGCCGCAGCATCACCTCGCCGAGCGGCACGCGGCCGTCGGTGGTGATCGCGAGCAGTATGGCCGTGCCGTCCGCCCGCAGTCGCCGAGCCCGGTCGAGCCGCGCGCGGGCGGCCGCCTCGTCGAAGGGCGAGACGATCGGCGTCCAGTACGCGATGTCGGGGTGGTCGAACAGATCCGGCATCGCGGCCACGTCCGCCTCCGTCCAGTCACGCAGGACGAGCCCCTCCCCGCTGAGCTCGATCCGGTCGGGAAACGGCGGATTGCTGCTGCTCACGGTGATCCCCCCTGGCTCCGTAGGACGAGGCAGCATACCCGGGGCCACGGCCGTGGGCTCGGTGGTGCCGGGGTCACCGTGCGCATGTACGGCGGGGATCGCATCCGGTCGGGTCCGAAGCGACCGCAGCAGTCATCCGGCTCCGCTCATGGCGGGCGGGCACCACATAGCCTCCTTGGCATGCCCGAAATCACCACGTACACGCGACGCGACGACAATCCTGAGGAATCCCGACGGGAGCGTCTGAGACGGACATTCGACGAGGACGCGGAACTGTACGACCGGGCCAGGCCGGGATATCCGCCGGAGCTGTACGACGACCTCGCGGAACTCGCGGGTGCCCATCCCGGCAGTCGCGTACTGGAGGTGGGCTGCGGGACCGGCCAGGCCACGGTCCCGCTGGCCGATCGGGGCTGCCGGATCACGGCCGTCGAGGCAGGACCGCACATGGCCGCGATCGCCCGTCGCAACCTGGCCGGGGCTCCGGCTGTGGAGGTGGTGACGGCTGAGTTCGAGAGCTGGCCGCTGCCGGCAGAGCCGTTCGACACTGTTCTCGCGGCGACCGCGTTCCACTGGATCGACCCGACGGTGCGAGTGCTCAGAGCTGCCGATGCCCTATGCCCAGGCGGGGCACTGGCAGTGGTGCGCAGTCAGCATGTGATGGGCGGCACCGAGAAGTTCTTCATCGAGGTCCAGCGCTGCTATGAGCGCTTCGATTCGGAGACGCCGCCTGGGTTGCGGCCTCCTGCGGCCGCCGATATCGATAACTCGGACCATGCGGAGGAGGTAGCGCGAAGCGGTCGCTTCGGCCCCACGGTCTTCCGCCGCTACGAGCAAGACCTCACGTACACCACGCCGGAGTATCTGGAGCTGCTGCGGACCTACTCGGGCCACCGGGCTCTTCCGGAAGCAGCCGGGCGCGGGTTGTTGGCGTCCATTGCCGACTTGATCAACGAGCGATACGGGGGCCGGGTGACCAAGCGTTACCTCATCGAGTTGGGGGTCTCCCGCAGACCGTGACGCCAGTTGGCGCTTTTCGTACGCGGCGTCGGAACTGCTGCAGGCGCTCCACCTCTTCATGGCGGATCGGCAGAAGGCGGCACCAGCGCGGGGGTCTGGAACACGCACTTCTCCGCCGTACGCAGCCGCAGGTACCGCACCACGCCCGTTTCGCGGATCATGCCGGGCCCTCCCACGGCTCGCCGTGCGAGGCTGAGAACATGGGGTGGGGCTACAGGATTCTCGGTGGGACGGCGGCCGTCCTGGGGGCGGTGTCGCTGGTGTGCGCGCTGCTGACGCTTCTTCCCGGGCTCCTGCTGCCGGAGTCCAGGTGGTCGGCGGTGGCGAGCGGAACGTTCATCATCCTGCTCTTCGGGGCGGCGGTGGTCTGGAGCCTCGTTTCCGTGGGGCGCCCACGCAGGCTGTGGTTGCCTTTGCGGTGTCTGCCCGGCAAGGTGCAGGCGGCGCTGGGCGCGCTGGTCGCCGGGGGCGCGGTGCTGACGCTCGTGGATCTGGCCCAGGGGTCCGTCCTGCGGTCCCCGAAGACCGAGTACGGCAGTTACTACGCGTTCGACAAGACGACGCGGGAGTGGGTGGAGATCTTCTCGCGCGCCGAGTACGAGGCGCTGGTCGAATTGGAGCAGCGGGGCGTCCACGCGGACGCAAGCCTGTTCCTCGGTATCGCGGCGGCCCTCTTCCTGAGCATGGGGGAGCTGCGCAGGCGGTGAGCCGCGCCCGGGCGGCTCCGGGGTTCAGGGGCGGGCGAGGTAGGCGGCGAGGGCGTCGCGGCTGCGCGTCAGTTCGCCGATGCGCTCGTCCAGCGCCGCCAACTCCCGCTCCAGCGCGTCCCGCAGATCCGCGCACCAGTCGAAGCCCGGCTCCGAACCCCGGGCGCACGGCAGCACCGAGCGGATCACCTCGGTGGTCAGGCCCGCGTCCAGCAGGGCGCGGATCTGCCGCACGGTGAGCACCGCGTCCTCGCCGTAGGTGCGGTAGCCGTTCGGGCCGCGCTCGGGGGTGAGCAACCCCTGCTCCCCGTAGTACCGCAGCAGCCGCGTACTGACCCCCGTGCGCCGGGACAGCTCCCCGATCAGCATCTGCCTTTCCCCTCCCGGGAGTTGACCTTCACACCGGTGTGAAGCCCTAACGTCGCCCCGCGAGCGGGCATTCCGCGCCCGCCGTCCCTTTTCCTGAAACCCCTGAAACCCCGGAACCCCCGGAACCCGAACTTCGGAGCACACATGACCCCTTACGTCGTCCACCGCGACGGCCGTACGGCCACCGCCGGAGAGCTGGCGCCGCTCGCCTTCGCGGGCCACGCCCACTTCACCGCCATGCAGGTGCGCGGCGGCCGGGTCCGGGGGCTCGACCTGCATCTGGCGCGGCTGCGCTCGGCCTCACTGGAGCTGTACGGCCGGGCGCTGCCCGACGACCTGGTGCGGTCCCGCCTGCGGACGGCGCTGGAGGGCGGCCCGCAGGACGTGTCGCTGACGGCCGTGGTGTACTCCCCGGCGGGCGAGTTCACGGCGGCGGACGCCGAACCGGAGATGCTGGTCCGCACCGGACCGCCCGCCTCCGGGCCCGAGGGGCCGCTGGCACTGGCGGCGTTCGAGCACGAGCGGTTCCTGCCGTCGGTCAAGCTCGTCGGAGAGGCGGCCAAGACGTACCTGCTGCGCCGGGCCGCCGCGCAGGGCTTCGACGACGCCGCCTTCACCGACCGCCGGGGCCGGATCGGCGAGGCGACGATCTGGAACCTGGCCTTCTGGGACGGCTCGGCGGTGGTGTGGCCCGAGGCCGACGTACTGACCGGGGTCACGATGGGCGTTCTGCGCCGGCAGCTCGACCGCCTCGGCGTCCCCCAGCGCGTCCGGGAGATCACCCTCGCCGACCTGCCGGAACTGGCCGGGGCCGCCGTCATGAACTCCTGGACGCCGGGGGTCGCCGTACACCGGATCGGTTCCGCGTCCCTGCCCGCGGCCCCGGCCTTCACGGACCTGCTCCACCGCGCCTACCGGGCCGAACCGCCCGCTGCGCCGTGAGCGCCGGGGCGCGCCCGGCCGCCTGCACCGGGACCGCCGGGGTGTGCCCTACGCTGCCGGAAGTTCCCCGGGAAAAAATTCGGCGGCCGTGTTGATCCGCGCCGTTCCCGTTCGACCTATGGGTGAGAGGGGCCGGGACGGGCCCCGGAACCGCCAGGGAGACAGAGCCGTGAAGTACATGCTGATCATGCGCGCCACCGACGAGGCCCTCGCGAAGATGGCGGACGTCGACTTCGGCGAGATGCTCGCCACCATCGGCCGGTACAACGACGAGATGATCCGGGCCGGTGTACTGGTCGCCGCGGAAGGGCTCGACGACGCCGCCGAGGGCGTGGTCGTCGACCACTCCTCCGAGCCGCCCGTGGTCACCGACGGCCCCTACGGCGAGACCAAGGAGCTGTTCGGCGGCTTCTACATCCTCAACGTCTCCTCCAAGGAGGAGGCCGTCGAGTGGGCCAGGCGGGCGCCGTTCAGCGGCCCCGGCCTGAAGACCGAGATCCGCCGGGTCACCACGATCGACGAGTTCCCCCAGGACAACGAGTGGATCCAGAAGGAGCGGGCGTGGCGCGAGGCCACCGGCCAGCTCTGAGGGGGATCGCGGAAGATGGCCGACCCCACCGGCCGTGAGGCCGTCGCCGCCGTCTGGCGGATCGAGTCCGCGCGGATCACCGGCGCGCTCGCGCGGTACACCGGCGACTTCGCACTGGCCGAGGACTGCGCCCAGGAGGCGCTGGCCGAGGCGCTGGTGAACTGGCCGCGCGAGGGCACGCCCCGCGACCCGGCGGGATGGCTGCTGACCGTCGGCAGGCGCCGCGCGATCGACGCGTTCCGCCGGCGTTCCGCCCTCGACGAGAGGTACGCCGCCCTCGCCCACGGCCTGGGCGAGGGCGGCATCGTCGCAGGGGGCGCCTCGGGGGGTGCGCCCCCCGACCCGGCCCGGGAGGGCGACGACGTGCTGTGGGACCCGGACCGCATCGACGACGACACCCTCGCGCTGATGTTCCTCGCCTGCCATCCCGTGCTGCCGCGCGAGGGGCGGGTGGCGCTCACCCTGCGGGTGGTCGGCGGCCTGACGAGCGACGAGATCGCCAGGGCGTTCCTGGTGCCGACCGCCACCGTGCAGGCCAGGATCACCCGGGCGAAGAAGACCCTGAAGGCGGCCCGGGTCCCGTTCGATACGCCGACGGCCAAAGAGCGGGCCGAACGGCTCGGCTCGGTCCTCAGCGTCGTCTACCTGATCTTCACCGAGGGGTCCTCGGCCAGTTCGGGCGGGGACCTGATCCGGCTCGACCTCGCGAGCGAGGCGCAGCGCCTGGCCCGAGTGCTCAGCCGGCTGATGCCGGACGAGGGCGAGGTCCACGGCCTGCTGGCGCTGCTGGAGCTGACCGCCGCGCGCTTCCCCGCCCGTACCGGGCCGGACGGCGAGCCGGTGCTGCTGGAGCACCAGGACCGCCGCCGCTGGGACCGCTCCGCGATCCGCCGGGGACGGGCCGCCCTGGCCCGCGCCGAGCGGACCGGCCGGGGCCTGGGCGCCTACGGCCTGCAGGCGGCGATCGCCGAGTGCCACGCCACCGCCCCCTCGGTCGAGGCGACGGACTGGGAGCGGATCGTGCTCCTCTACGAGGCGCTCGGCCGGCTCGCGCCCTCACCGGTGGTCGACCTCAACAGGGCGGTGGCCGTCTGCATGGCGCGGGGACCGGCGGCGGCCCTGGCCATCGTGGACGGGCTGGCCGGCGCCAAGGCGCTGTCCGGCTCCCATCTGCTGCCGAACGTCCGCGGGGAACTCCTCGCCCGCCTGGGGCGCACCGATGAGGCGCGCGCCGAACTGGAGCGCGCGGTCCGGCTGTGCGGCAACGAACGCGAGCGGACGGTACTGCGACGCAAGCTCGCCGCCCTCGGCTGACCACCCGCCCGGCTCGTCCGGCGGCCGGGCTGTGGGTCACGCGCGGGCGGCGTACGCGACGAAGTCGGCCCAGGCGGCGGGCGGGAGCACGAGCTGCGGCCCGTCAGCCGCCTTGGAGTCGCGCACGTGCACGGCGTCGGCGCACGCGGCCACCTCGACGCACTCGCCGCCGCCCGAGTCGCTGTGGCTGGACTTCCGCCAGGCGAAGGCGACCTCAACGCGGTCACCGCCTCCCGAGCTGGTGGCCGAAGCCTGCCGCCACGCCCGCACCCCGCCCGGCCGGGAGATCGCCCTGCGCCGCGTCCTCGGCGACCGGGGGCTGCGGGTGGAGGTCTGCGACGCGGGTGACGGTATGCCGCGCCCGCGCGGCACGTTGCCGGAGGACGAGTCGGGCCGGGGCCTGGCCCTGGCCGCAGCCCTCTCCGACACCTGGGGCGCGTACCCGCGCCCCTGCGGGACCGGCAAGACCGTCCGGTTCGAGCTGTGTCCATCGGATCCGGACGGGCGTCGGTGAAAACGTCGTGCAGCGGTCGCGCGGGCCCGGGCGGTGTCCGGGCCGTACCCGTAGTACCCGGGAGCTACGCGGGAGGTGGGCTCTGGGGAGGGACGCCGGGTGAGGGGTGCGCTCCATAGCTTTCGGACCGGGGGCACGACAGGTGTCCGGTACCGAGGGGAGCGCTCGCCATGGGGGTCCGTCCACGCGGAAGACGCGGAGGTCTGCGCCGCGCCCTGCTCAGCGCGCTGGTGGTCGCCTCGGTGGCCTTCCCGGTGGCGGGCGCGGCGCGGCCGTCGCAGGTGCCGGCGCCCGTACCGGCCGCCCTCGGGCCGCTGTCCGCGTCCCCCGACGCGCTGGCCGGGCGGTACGCCGCCAACCGTGCGGGCATACGGGAGGCCGCGCGGGCGGCCGGGCGGCACGGGGACCTGCGGCGGGCCGCCGCCCTGCGGGGCATGGCCGCGCCCGGCCGCCGGTTCCTCCTCTTCGACGGGCGCGACGGCGGCCGGAGCGCGGAGGTCTTCGGCGACCTGGCGCGGGCCGGGCGGATCGCCGTGCTGGTGCCCGGCTCGGACACCGGCTTCGAGCGGTACGGGCGCCTGCGGGCGGGGGCGCGGGCGCTGCTGGAGGAGCTGGGCGAGGGGTCGGCCGTCGTCGCCTGGCTCGGGTATCAGGCGCCGGGCACGCTGAGTCCCGCGGTGCTGACGCCCGGCCGTGCGCAGGAGGCCGCCCCGGAACTCAGGCGATTCACCGAGGAGTTGGCGGAGGCCCGGCCCGGTGCGCGGATCTCGCTGCTGTGCCACTCCTACGGTTCGGTGGTCTGCGGGCTGGCCGCGCCCGGCCTGGAGGCCGACGCCCTGGTGCTGTACGGCAGCCCGGGCGCGGGCGCCGGCAGCGCCGCCGGGCTGCGCACCCGGGCGGAGATCTGGGCCGGCCGGGCGGACGGCGACTGGATCGCCCGGGTGCCGAACGTACGGCTGGAGCTGCCCGGGGTGACGCTCGGACTGGGAGCCGATCCGGTCTCGCCGGAGTTCGCCGCCCGGGTCTTCGACGCGGGTGGCGGCGGCCACAGCGGCTATCTCGCGCCCGGTTCGCGGGCGCTGGGGAACATCGCCCGGATCGTGGCCGGGCGGCTCCCGGACGAGGGAGCCCGCCATGCGTGACCTCGTGTGGAGGATCGAAGCGGCCACCCCGCCCGGCCGCGACCGCGCCGTCGACGCGCTGCGGGCCGCCGCCGTCCTCGGGGTGGTGCTCGGCCACTGGCTGGTGACCGCCCTGGTCGCCGACAGCGGGGAGTTGCGCGGGGACAGCCCGCTGCGGCACATGCCCCACCTCGCCCCCTTCTCCTGGGTGTTCCAGACGCTGGCGGTCTTCTTCCTGGTGGGCGGGATGGTGGCGGCCAGGAGCCACGCTTCCGCCCGCGCCCGCGGGGTGCCGTACGGGCGGTGGCTGAGAGCCCGGCTGGTCCGGCTGTTCGGGCCGGTGGCCGCCGTGCTCGCGCTGTGGGCCGTGGCGGCGGGGGCGATGCTCGCGGCCGGGGTGGGCGCGGAGACCGTCCGCACCCTGTGCGCCCTGGTGTGGTCGCCGCTGTGGTTCCTGCTGGTCTTCGCCGCGCTGACGGCGGCGACTCCCCTGGTTGCCCGGCTGGGCCCGGTGTGGCCGCCGGCCGTGGTGCTCTGCGTCGATCTGGCGCGGTTCGGTCCGGAGGCCGGGCCCTCCTGGCTCGGCTCGGTCAACGTCGCGGCCGGCTGGCTGGTCCCGTACTGCCTGGGCGCGGCCCGGGCCCGCGGCGGCCGGCCGGGACGCCCGGCCTGCTGGGGACTGCTGCTGGGCGGCGGCGCCGCGGCCGCCGGGCTCGTGCTGTGGGCGGGCTACCCGGCGGCCATGGTCGGGGTGCCCGGGGCCGGGGTGTCCAACCTCGCGCCGCCCACCCTGGCCGCCGTCTGCTTCGGCCTGGCCCAGTGCGGCGCGGCCCTGCTGCTGCTCGGCCCGCTGCGGCGGGCGATGCGCCGCCCCGCGGCCTGGGCGGCGGTGGCGCTGGTGAACCTCCGCGTGATGACGGTCTTCCTCTGGCACCAGACCGCGATGATCGCTGTCACGGCGGTCGGGCTGCTCGCGGACGGGCCGCTGCCCGGTCTGCACACCCCTCCCGGAGGGGCGGACTGGGTGTTCGCCCGGCTGCTGTGGCTGCCGGTGTTCGCGGTGGCGCTGCTGGTGTGCCTGGCGGCCTTCGGCGTCCGTGAGCGGGGGAGGACGGGGCAGGGGGAAGG
>NZ_JAKMAY010000234.1:0-9077 GCF_022015835.1 Streptomyces sp. ICN903
GGGCCGGCGGGGCGGTGGTGCCGCGGGCGGTAGCTGCGGCGGCCGGGATCCCACCGCTCGGCCACCGCTCAGCGCCTACCGCTCAGCGCAGCTCCTTCGGCGGGGTGCGCTGCTCGTCCACCTTCTCGGTGCGCACCAGCTCGCCCCAGACGATGTAGCGGTAGTCGGAGGTGAGGATGGGGGTGCAGGTCGTCAGGGTGATGTACCGGCCGGGTTTCTTCTTCCCGGACTCCTCGGGGATGTCCGCCAGCACGCCGACGTTGTACTTGGAGGTCTTGGGGAGCGTCTCGTAGACCTTGTAGACGTACCAGGTGTCCTCGGTCTCCACCACGATCGGGTCGCCCTTGTCGATCTTGTGGATGTCGTGGAACTTGGCGCCGTGGCCGTCGCGGTGCGCGGCCAGCGAGAAGTTCCCCTCGCCCTCCCACGGCGGCGCGGCCTCCACGGGATCGGTGTAGTAGCCGGCGACGCCCTTGTTCAGCTCCTCGGTGTCGGTGCCCTTCTTGATCAGCACCTCGCCGCCCATGGACGGCACATGGAGGAAGCCGACGCCGTCCCCGCCCTCGTACTCCTTCTTCCCCTCGCCGCCCGGCCCGTCCTTCGCCCAGCTCTCGCGCACCTCGTTGCCGTCGCGCTCGGCCTCGCGGTTGGCGAGCACGTTCGTCCACCACAGCGAGTAGGCGACGAAGAGACCCAGCACCACACCGGCGGTGATCAGCAGTTCGCCCAGCAGGCTGACGACGGCCGGGAGCCAGGAGCGCCGGCGGCGGGGTGCGGGCGGCGGATCCGTCCGCGAACCGTTGTCCTGGTCGATCGCTGCCACCCGACGCACCGCCCGTTCCCCTCCGCAGTTCCTGTGCGCAGGTTATCGGACGAGAGCGTCCGGCTTCCCCTCGCTGCGCGGACGCTCCTCGGCCAGCTTCCCCCAGACGATCATCCGGTACTTCGAGGTGAACTCGGGCGTGCAGGTGGTCAGGGTGATGTACCGCCCCGGCCCGGTGAACCCCGATCCCTCGGGGACGGGGTCGATGACGCTGACGTTCGAGGGCAGGGTGGAGTCGAGGCGGTTGGCCATCTCGTAGACGTAGTAGGTGTCCTTGGTCTCCACCACGATCGGGTCGCCCGGGTCGAGCTTGTTGATGTAGCGGAACGGCTCGCCGTGGGTGTTGCGGTGCCCGGCCACCGCGAAGTTGCCCTTCTCGTCCCAGGGCATCGCCGTCTTCAGGGGCTCCTCGCCGTAGTGGCCGACCATGCCCCGGTCGAGGACGCCGTCCTCGTCCACCCCCTCGGCGACGGGCACCTTCACGTCCAGCTTGGGGATGTGCATGATCGCGAAGCCCTCGCCGGCGGAGAAGGCGCCGGGGTCGCGGCTGTCCTCGTCCCCCTTCTCGCCCCAGCGCTGCTCCAGCTTCTTCGTCTCGTCGCCCGCCTGGTGGTTGGCGATCACGTTCGTCCACCACAGCTGGTAGGAGACGAACAGCAGCATCACCACGCCGAGGGTGATGAACAGCTCTCCGAGGACCCGGCTGGCGACCACCATCGGGCTCTCCCGGCTCGCCCGTGCCGCGCGGCGGCGGGCGGCACGGCCGCCGGGCCGGGGTGCGCCGGTCTCCGGGGCGGAATCGGCCGCGGAGGCGGGCCCGGAGGCGGGGGACTCCTCGTGCCGCGCCGGGGACGGAGCCGCCACCCGGCGCAGCGCCATCGTCTCGTCCGCCGGGAGATGCGCCTGCCGCAGCGCCATCGTCTCGTCGTCGAGGGCCGGGGCCGGTGCGGGCCCGGGAGCCGGTGCGGGCCCGGGAGCCGGTGCGGGCCCGGGAGCCGGCTCGGGGGCGACCGACCGGTACGCCTCCGGGTAGGGACCGGCGCCGGGCGCGTGCGGTCCGGTGTACGGCGCGTGGGGCGCGTACGCCTGCGGCCGCTCCTCCCTCCGCACCGGCTCCTGCCCCGGCAGCGGATCGTTCAGCGGATCGGCGAGCCGCCCCACCGCGGCCTCGAAGGCCTGCTGCTCGACCTGCTCGGCGTAGGCGTCGGGGTGGGCGTAGGCGTCGGCGGGCGGGCCGGCCCGGTGGCGCCCGGCGAGCGGGTCAGCCCCGTGGGTGCCCTCCGGACGCAGGGCCGTCACGCCCCGACCACGGGGGCCAACCCCCGCGAGCGCTCCACGGCGCCGGTGTCACCGCACTCCGCGAGCCAGTTGGCGAGCATCAGGTGGCCCCACTCGGTGAGCACCGACTCGGGGTGGAACTGCACGCCCTCCACGGGCAGTTCACGGTGACGCAGCCCCATGACCACACCCGTCTCCGTCCAGGCGGTGACCTCCAGCTCCGCCGGGACGGTGGCGGGCTCGACGGCGAGCGAGTGGTAGCGGGTGGCGGTGAAGGGGGAGGGCAGCCCGGCGAAGACACCGCCGTCGCCATGGCTGACCGGCGACGTCTTGCCGTGCAGCAGCTCCGGCGCCCGGTCCACCACACCGCCGTAGGCCACGGCCATGGATTGCATGCCCAGGCAGACGCCGAAGACCGGCACGCCGCTCGCGGCGCAGTGCCGGACCATCTCGACGCAGACCCCGGCCTCCTCGGGCGTGCCCGGCCCGGGGGAGAGCAGCACACCGTCGAAGGAGTCCCGCGCGTGCTCGGGGCGGACCTCGTCGTTGCGGAGCACCTCGCACTCGGCGCCGAGCTGGTAGAGGTACTGGACGAGGTTGAAGACGAAGCTGTCGTAGTTGTCGACGACCAGGATGCGCGCGCTCATCGTCCCTGCCCCGATCCGGCCCGTCCCTCGTCGACCGTCACATCGCTGAACGGGAGCAGGGGCTCCGCCCAGGGGAAGACGTACTGGAAGAGAACGTAGACAACCGCCAGGGCCAGCACGAGCGAGAGCAGCGCCCGTACGAGCGTGTTGCCCGGCAGATGCCGCCAGATCCAGCCGTACATGCCGTGTAGCCGTCCCTTCTGTTACTCGCGCAACCAGAGTACGGGTACGCGGGCCCGGCGGGAGGCACAAGTCCCGCAATGCGTCGCAGGCCACCCGCGGCCCGGCCGCGGGCCGTCGGCCGCCTAGTCCACCGGCGTGCTCCGGGTCAGGTCGACCGAGCCCGAGTAGCCGGGGAGGGTCACCTCGTCGTGCTCGTCGACCGACCAGCCCAAGCCGTAGGCGTCGACGTACTCCCGGTAGTTGCGGACGGCGGGGGCGGCGTCCAGCGCCTCGCGCATCCGGTCGGGGTCGCCGACGGCGGTGACGGTGTACGGCGGGGAGTACAGGCGGCCCTGGAGGATCAGGGTGTTGCCCACGCAGCGCACCGCGCTGGTGGAGATCAGCCGCTGGTCCATGACCTTCATGCCCTCGGCCCCGCCCGCCCACAGCGCGTTGACCACGGCCTGGAGGTCCTGCTGGTGGACGACGAGGTCGTTGGGCTGGGGCTCGGGGATGCCGGGCATGCGGGCGGTGGCGTCGGGCGGGGCGTCGTCGAGGGTGACGGTGAGGCCGGAGCCGGAGAGCTTCTTCGTCCCCGCGGTCCGCTCCAGCTCCTCGAAGACGCGTTTCTCGCTCTCGGTGCTGCCGCTGTCGCGCCGGGCGAGGGCGTCGACCTCCCGGCGCAGGGCTCCCACGGACCCGTTCAGCTCCTCGATGTCGTCGCTGCGGGCCTCGATGAGGTCGGACAGCCGCAGCATCGAGTCGTCGGTGCGCAGGTCGGTGCCCTGGGCGGTGTTGAAGCTGACCCAGAAGAGGAAGCCGGCGAGGGCGAAGACGCCCGCCGTGGCGAGCCGGACGGGACGGAAGCGGGAATCGGTCACCTTACCCTTGTCTCCCTCCAGCACGCGGAAGTACTACGCTAGCGGAATCAGGAATCGTCCCCTCCCCGGCCTCCACCCGGATTCCGAACCGGGCTCCGGCCGCCGGGGAAGGGCCATCACGAACAGGCCCGCGCGGTCACGCAGCGCATCGACAGGAGAGTCCCTCGTGCCGAAGTCACGGATCCGCAAGAAGGACGAGTTCACGCCGCCGCCGGCGAAGAAGGCCGCGAACATCAGCCTCACCACGGGGCGGAGCTGGGTCGCGCCGCTGATGCTGGCGCTGTTCCTGATCGGGCTCGCATGGATCGTCGTCTTCTACGTGACGACGGGTGATCTGCCGGTCCAGTCGCTCGGCAACTGGAACATCGTGGTGGGCTTCGGTTTCATCGCGGCGGGGTTCGTCGTCTCCACACAGTGGAAGTAGCCGCCTCCACGCCCCGCCACGACCCGCCGCACCCCGTCACGACCGGGCCGTATCCACCCCGAGGCAGCGTTATCCACAGGTCTTCCACAGCCCTGGGAAAACTTCAGAAGATCTGTGGATAACTTCTTCAGCCTGTCTGTCGTTATGACCGGTGACCCTCGGTGGACGAGTGGGTTCGACCCTCGTCACCCTGGGGAAACGCCCATGCGCGCGGCCGCCGGGATCCCGCGCCGACGGCCGCCCACACCGTGCACAAGATCGGTCACCTGCTGTGGATAACCTCTGGCCACAGCTTCGCACGCAACAGCCGACCGTCGACGACCCGCGGCCGGCGACCCCCGGTCAGCGGCCGAGCAGTTCCACCGTGCGGACCACGCAGACGACCGCGATCGCCAGCAGCACCGCGGCCATCGTCCCGTACTGCGCCGGCGCGCGCCGGGCACGCGGGGCGTACACCATCGCGTAGGCGATGACCGCCCCCACCACCAGGCCGCCGATGTGCGCCTCCCAGGCGATGTTCGGCACCCTGAAGGTGATGAACAGGTTGATCGCCAGCAGCACCAGGATGGGACGCATGTCGTACCGCATCCGCCGCACCAGCACGGCGGTGGCGCCGAACAGCCCGTAGATCGCGCCCGAGGCGCCCAGCGACTCCTGGTTCTGCGCGGCGAGCAGATACGTCAGCGCGCTGCCGCCCAGCGCGGACAGCAGATACAGCGCCAGGAAGCGCCAGCGGCCCAGCGCCGCCTCCAGCTGCGGCCCGAGCCACCACAGCGCCAGCATGTTGAAGCCGATGTGCCAGATCTCCTGGTGCAGGAAGGCGGAGGTCAGCATGCGGTGCCACTCGCCGTCCGCGACCCCGACCCAGTCCGCCGCCGCCGGATCGTAGGCGTAGCCCAGCATCGTCAGCGCGCCGAGCAGCGAGCGGTCGTCGGCGGCGAGCACGGCGAAGAACACCGCCACGTTGATCCCCAGCAGCACCTTGGTGACCAGGCGCTGGTCGGCGGCGACGGTGCCGCCCGCCAGGGTGCGCGGCCGGGCGTCGCCCGCGGCGCGGCCCGTACCGGAACCGCCGCGCACGCACTCGGGGCACTGGTAGCCGACCGAGGCCGGGATCATGCACTCGGGGCAGATCGGCCGGTCGCAGCGGGCGCAGGAGATGCCGGTCTCCCGGTCCGGGTGCCGGTAGCAGCGCGACATCGCCGGCCGCCCACCGTCCTGCTGCTCCTCCATGGCCACCTCAACGCCCCCTCACGACGGACACGGCACACCCCGCCCACGGCGGTGGCATACCCACGAAGACGGAGAACACCGCCCCCTTCGTCCTACGGACGAAGAAGGCGGCGGGTTCCCGTCGGACGGCCCGGCCGCGCGGCGCGCAACAGGCCGCGCCCCCGGCGGCCGGGATCCGGGGCCGGCTCCGGCCGGCGCTGCCCGGCGCTGCCCGGCGCTTCTCAGCGCTTCTCGACGACCACCGACTCGATCACGACGTCCTGCAGCGGACGGTCGGTGCGCTGGTTGGTCGGGGCGGCCGCGATGGCGTCGACGACCCGCTGCCCCGCCTCGTCGGCGACCTCGCCGAAGATGGTGTGCTTGCCGGTCAGCCAGGCCGTCGGGGCGACGGTGATGAAGAACTGCGACCCGTTGGTGCCCGGGCCGGCGTTGGCCATCGCCAACAGGTACGGCTTGTTGAAGGCCAGGTCCGGGTGGAACTCGTCACCGAACTCGTAGCCCGGGCCGCCGGTGCCGTTGCCCAGCGGGTCTCCGCCCTGGATCATGAAGCCGCTGATCACCCGGTGGAAGACCGTGCCGTCGTACAGCCGGTCCGTGGACTTCTTCCCGGTGGCCGGGTGGGTCCACTCGCGCTTGCCCTCGGCGAGTTCGACGAAGTTCTTGACCGTCTTCGGCGCATGGTCCGGGAAGAGCCGGATGGTGATGTCGCCCTGGTTGGTCTTCAGGGTGGCGTAGAGCTGCTCGGCCACGGTCTACCTTCCGTCTGCACTTTCGGAACCCCCCGATCCTCGCACAGCCGGACCCCCGGCGCCGTTCGGCGGGGTCCGGCCGGACGGGTCGCGGGAAACCCGGTGAACCGTGTGGACCACGCGAGGCACGGAAGCCACGGGAAGGCGTGGACGACGAGGAGGACGGAAAGGACCGAAGGGTCTTCACCGGAACGAAAGCCGGAAATACGTCATAGCCCGTATGCCCGTTGAGACATGCCTCGACACTGTTGTGAAGGCATGATCTTCACCATGGGTGGAAGGCGGAAGACACACGCCACCGACGAGGAGGAGATCCCGTGACCCGCATGGACAGCGTGCGCAGCGCGACCGACAACGCGAGGGAGACCGTGCGGCACGCCGCGGAAGCGGTGGCGCCGAAGGTGGCCCTCGCGGCCGGACAGGCCCGGTCCACGGTGCGCGGACAGTACGCCGCCCGTGTCGCGCCGCGGCTGGAGCAAGCCCGCGAGACCCTGCCTCCCGCGGTCGACATGGCCGCCGCCCGAGCCGCCCACCGCACCCGCGAGGCGGCGCGTACGGCGAGTGAGTACGCGGCCCCCCGCGTCGAGGCCGCCCGCGCCGCGGCCGGCCCGGTACGGGAGGCGGCGATGGCCCGCTCCACCGCGGCCGTCGCCGCGCTGCGCGGCGAGCTGACCGCCCAGGACATCCGCAAGCTCGCGCGGCGCAAGGCCCGCCGGGCACGCAGGGGCCGGGCGTTCAAGCGGCTGATGGTGGTCGGTGTCGTCGCCGGCGGTGTGGCGGCCGTCTGGAAGTGGTGGGAGAAGCAGTCCAGCCCCGACTGGCTGGTCGAGCCCCCGGCCGCCACCGAGGTCGGCGAGGACGCCGCCGTCATGGAGGGCACCGGGTCCGCCGAGCCGAAGGCCGGGGCCGGAGCGACGGCCGCCCAGACCGACACCCAGGGCACCTCCTCGGAGGCCGCCCCGTCGGACGAGGAACGCTGAAGGCTCCGGCGTCCGCCCTCCCTCCGGCGGGCGGCCCGTCGCGCACCTCACGGGAGCCGCGGGGAGCCGCACGAAGCGGCACGGCACGCAGCAGGCCCGGTGCCGCGGAATCCGTGGATTCCGCGGCACCGGGCCTGTGTGGTGTGGAGCTTAGGGGAGTCGAACCCCTGACATCTGCCATGCAAAGACAGCGCTCTACCAACTGAGCTAAAGCCCCGCCATGGAACAGAGTACCCAATGCCCCGGGTTGGTTCCGACCGGGTATCGCTCCGCGTGCGCCGCCTCCGTAGGATGCTCCGGAAGTTCGCTCCAGCGAAGCGGACCCGGGGAGATCAGGGGAGAGAGCGATGGACGCAGCACAGCAGGAGGCGACCGCCCGGGCGAGGGAACTGCAGAGCCAGTGGTACGGCGAACCGCTGGGCACCCTCTTCCGCCGGCTCATCGACGACCTCGGCCTCAACCAGGCACGGCTGGCCACGGTGCTCGGCCTCTCGGCCCCCATGCTCTCCCAGCTGATGAGCGGCCAGCGGGCGAAGATCGGCAACCCCGCCGTCGTCCAGCGGGTCCAGGCGCTGCAGGAACTGGCCGCCGAGGTCAGCAAGGGCACCGTCACCGCGGCCGAGGCCACCCAGCGCATGGACGAGATCCGCCGCACCGCCGGCGGCAACGTGCTGACCTCCTCCACCCACGTCACCCCCTCCGGCGGCCAGGCCACGACCGTCAAGCGCGTCGTGCGCGAGATCCAGGCGCTGCTGCGCTCGGTCGCGGACGCGGCCGACATCATCGATGCCTCCGACTCCCTCGCCGAAAGCCACCCGGAGCTGGCAGAGTTCCTGAGGGTGTACGGCGCGGGCAAGACCGCCGACGCGGTCCGGCACTACGAGGCGCACCAGGCCTGAGAACGGCGGCGGCGGCCGGCGGGACGGGCAACCGACGGGTACAGGGACGAGGCGGGCACAGCGCGATGGGCGAGGTCTTCGCGGGTCGGTACGAACTGGTCGACCCGATCGGACGCGGCGGCGTGGGCGCGGTCTGGCGCACCTGGGACCACCGGCGCAGGCGCTACGTGGCCGCCAAGGTCCTCCAGCAGAGCGACGCGCACACCCTGCTGCGGTTCGTCCGCGAGCAGGCGCTGCGCATCGACCACCCCCACGTCCTGGCCCCTTCGAGCTGGGCCGCCGACGACGACAAGGTCCTGTTCACCATGGACCTGGTCCGCGGCGGGTCGCTCGCGCACCTCATCGGCGACTACGGCCCCCTGCCCCCGGCGTATGTGTGCACACTGCTCGACCAGTTGCTCTCGGGGCTCTCCGCGGTGCACGCCGAGGACGTGGTGCACCGCGACATCAAGCCCGCCAACATCCTGCTGGAGGCCACCGGCACCGGCCGGCCCCATCTGCGGCTGTCCGACTTCGGCATCTCGATGCGCAAGGGCGAACCGCGGCTGACCGAGGCCGACTACGTGGTCGGCACCCCCGGCTACTTCGCCCCCGAGCAGCTGATGGGCGCCGAGCCGGACTTCCCCGCCGACCTGTACGCGGTCGGGCTGGTGGCGCTGTACCTGCTGACCGGCCGGAAGCCCGACTCCCAGGCGCTGGTGGAGGCGTACGTCCACGGAGTGCCGCCCGCGCCGCAGGACATACCCGAGCCGCTGTGGCAGGTGCTGGGCACCCTGCTGCACCCCGATCCGGAAGCCCGCTTCCGTACGGCGACGGGCGTGCGCAGGGCGCTGGCGTCCGCCGCGGAGCTGCTGTCGGCGGACGCCACGGCGGAGCAGGAGGCCGTGGAGGTCTTCGACCAGATCGGTCCGCTGCCGCCGGGGTTCGGGCCGGACGGGCCGGAGGACCGGGAGGGCCCGCAGGAGGCCCGGCCCCCCGGGGGCACCGGGGACCCGGGGGAC
>NZ_JAKMAY010000235.1:0-8997 GCF_022015835.1 Streptomyces sp. ICN903
CCGGCGCGTCCTCCTGCGGACCGTCGGCCTCCTGCGGGCGCAGTGCCCGCAGCAGCAGCGGCCCCCCGCCCTCGTGGGCGTGCCGAGGGGCGGCCGGGCGGGCGACACCACGCACCAGGCCGGCCGGTGCCGCGGGCAGCACCGCGTGGCCGAGGCCGGTGCCGAACGACGGGTTCCGCCAGGCGGCGAGGCCCGCACGGAAGGCGAGGCCGTCGCTGACACCGAGCGGTGCGCGTGCCACGGTGAGTTCCGGTGGCGCGGTGCGGCGCCAGCCGCCGTCCCAGTCGCCGGGCACGGAGGAAACCGGCCCGCCGGGCGCGCCCCGGTCCGGGCCGCCTCCCCCGGACGGGCCGTCCGCTCCCGCGGTCCGCCCGGCGGAGGCGGTCCGGCGGCGCAGCCTGCCCCACCAAGCCATGTTCTCAACCGCCTTCGTTCACGCGGGTGTTGATGCGGGCGATCTCGGCCACCCACTGCCGGCGCTCGTCATGGGTCAGGTCGAGGATCTCCTCGCGCTGCCAGTGGAAGTGGTAGGCGATGTACGCGATCTCCTCCCGGAGCCGGGGAAGGGCGTACGTCACGATTCCCCCAGGCGCCCACCCGAGAGGTCGACCTCGAAGCCGCCCTCGCAGTGCGGGCAGGTCACCGCCGCCCGGGTGTGGCCCTCGCTGTTGACGCGGCGGTAGAAGTCCTGGAGGAAGGCGACGTCGGTGGCGTACATCCGTTCCACGATCCCGGCGTGCACATCGGTGATCGTGCCGATCCGGGTGATCACCTGGCTCAGCAGCACCACGCTCAGGTACGCCGGGTTCTCCTTGACCCGCAGGTCGATCTGGGGCCGCAGTTCGTCGCGGGCGGTGGCCAGGCGCATCGCGCCGTGGCGGTGCACCGTGCCCGCCTCGTCGACGTAGCCGCGGGGCAGCTCGAACTCGAACTCGGTGCGCAGCCCGTGGTCCTCTCCGGGCGGCGGGGCGGCGGGGGCTGCCGCCGCCTGCTCCGCGGCCGGGGCGGGCGCCGTCACCTGGAGGATCTCCTCCAGGTTGCCCGCCGTCACCGTACGGCGTCTCATTCGACGATGATCTCCTCGAACACGATCGTGACGGACTCGGTGGCCGGAGAGGACTCGCCGGCCTTCAGGGACGGGCCCTCCCACCTGGAGGCCCAGCCCTGCATCAGCTGGATGCGGCGGACGGTGCTGCCCTCGGAGTCCTTGATCTCGATGGTGAGGTTCTGCCGCGCGGAGTTCACGGCGCCGTTGTTCAGGGTCTCCTTGATCCAGTTGGTGAACTCGCTGCTCTGGTCGAGTCCCCGGGTGATCGTGATCTCCCCGGCCTGCCGGGCGCCGGGCTGCTTGCGGATGATCTGCTTGCCCTCGGCGCTGACCTGCTTGACCTCGACGACCTCCTCCTCGACGGTCAGCCCGCTGATCTCCTGGACCGACTCGACCAGATAGCCGCCGAGCTGCACGCCGAAGACGTGGGTGGAAAGAGCATCGCCCACTGCCATGACTGTTGGTCACCTTTCCTTGCGGACCCGTGGGTCACTCGTCGATGAGGCTGGTGCTGTCGGAGAACTGGGCCAGCCGGAACACCACGAACTCCGCGGGCTTGACCGGCGAGACGCCGATCTCGCAGACGACCCGGCCCTGGTCGATGGACTCCTGCGGGTTGTTGTCGCGGTCGCACTTGACGTAGAACGCCTCCTCGGCGGTGCGGCCGAACAGCGCGCCCCGGCGCCACTCCTCGGTGAGGAACGCGGTGACGTTGCGCCGGATGCTCGACCACAGCCGGTCGTCGTTCGGCTCGAAGACCACCCACTGGGTGCCCAGGAGGATCGACTCCTCCAGGTAGTTGAACAGGCGGCGTACGTTCAGGTAGCGCCAGGCCGGGTCGGAGGAGAGGGTGCGGGCCCCCCACACCCTCACGCCCCGGCCGGGGAAGGCCCTCACGCAGTTCACGCCGATCGGGTTCAGCAGGTCCTGCTCGCCCTTGCTGAGCCGGAACTCCAGGTCCACCGCGCCGCGGACCACTTCGTTGGCGGGCGCCTTGTGCACGCCGCGCTCGGCGTCGCTGCGCGCCCACACGCCGGCGATGTGGCCGCTCGGCGGGACGGGGACGTTGCGTCCGGCGGCCGGGTCGAAGACCCGCACCCACGGGTAGTAGAGGGCCGCGTACCGGGAGTCGTAGCCCGCCTCGTCGTTGCGCCAGGAGCGCACCTGCTGGGCGGTCAGCCCGGGCGGGGTGTCCAGGACGGCCACCCGGTCGCCCATCTGCTCGCAGTGCGAGACCACCGCCAGCTGCACGGTGCGCACGCCCTCGGCGTCGATGTCGCCGCGCCGGTAGGCGCTCATCAGGTCCGGCACCGCGACCATGGTGATCTCGTCGATGGTCTCCAGGCCGCCGAACCCGGTGCGGGCCGCGGGGTCGCCGACGTACTCGGACGCGTCGAGGCGGGACACCTCGCCGGAGCCGGGGGATGCGGGTGCGCCCGGGGCGCCCGGCAGTGCCACCGTCTGGTTGGCGGGCCTGCTCTGGCCGGCGCCCTGCTGCTCGGTGACCTCGATCAGCTTGGAGGCGCGGGCCTGGTTGACCAGGTACCCCTTGACGTTCTTGCGGGTGGAGGCCTCGTACGTCTCCACCACCTGGTCACCCTGGCGGACCAGGACCTTGAAGCGGTCCTGGGGCGGGTCCTCGCCGTCCGCGTCGGCGATCTCCACCGACACCCCCGAGACACCCGGGCGGGCCGCGACCAGGAAGCCGCCGATCTCCACCGGCTCCACCGCCCCGCCCGCCTGCCGCCGGGCACCGTCGGCCGCCGGAACGGAGGGCTCCTCGGCGGAACCGCCGATCCGCACGATGTACGCGGCGCCGCCGCCGTTGGAGAAGTACCCGTAGACCGCGTGGGCCAGGTAGGTGCCCTCGGTGAAGCCGCCGAAGATCTGGGTGTACTGGTCCCAGTTGGTGACCAGCGTCGGCGTGTGGAACGGGCCGCTCCCGGCGAACCCGACGAACGCGGCGACGGCGGTGCCGACCCCTTCGATCGGGCGGGCACCGGACTGCACCTCCTCCACGTACACGCCCGGGGTGAGGTACGTCGGCATGCTCGCTCCTTAAGCGTTCTTGCGGGTCACCTGTGTCCAGGCCGAGTCTGCGCGGCGGGTCCGGCCCGGGGACAGGGACCCGCGGCCCCGGCCGGGGGCAGGACCGCTGCCTTTCCGGGCCCCCCGCGCCGGCCGCCCGGCCGCCGCCCGCCTTTGCCCTCGCGCTGCCCTCGCGGACCTGGACGACCCGCCCGCCCGCGCGGTCCACTGGGCGCCGCAGCAGGGGTGCGCCGACGAGGAGGCAGCAGGTGCAAAGAGCCAGGCAGCGCACCGAGCGGAGCGAGGACCGGCAGCCGGCGAGTGGCCGGGCCGCCACCCGGCGGGAGGCCCCCGGGGGCGGCGCTGCTGTGCCGCCCCCGCTCACCGCCGCCGCGCTCCGCGCGGCGCAGCGCGGCGCGGGCAACGCAGCGGTGGTCGGCATGATCGCCCGCCGCGCGGCCCCCGCGGTCGCCCCGGAGCAGCCGGACACCGGGGTGCACGAGGTTCTGCGCTCGGCCGGCAAACCGCTCGCCGCGCCGGTGCGCCGGGAGATGGAGGCCCGGTTCGGGACCGACTTCTCCGACGTGCGGCTGCACACCGGAGCCACCGCCGCCCGCTCGGCCCGCGCCATCGGGGCACGCGCCTACACCTCCGGCAGCCACGTCGTCATCGGCGACGGCGGCGGCGACAGGCACACCCTCGCCCACGAACTCACCCACGTCGTCCAGCAGCGCCAGGGCCCGGTCTCCGGCACCGACCACGGCGACGGCCTGCGGGTCTCCGACCCCTCCGACCGCTTCGAGCGGGAGGCCGAGGCGAACGCCACCCGTGTCATGCGGGCGCCGCTGCCTGCCGCCGATGTGTCGCCCGCACCCGCTCCGGAAGGACGGCGGACCGTCGGTGAAGCCGTGCAGCGGGCCCTGGACTACACCGCCAATCCGAGCGGACGCAGTTTTTCCGGAAGGATTGACAGCAGCGGCCGGGCCGTGGCGGCCGAGATGCTCACCGACGGACACCTGAAAGGGAGCCCTCCGTTCCAGGACCCGCCGGGTTACGACTACATCCGCTCCCTGGGCCTGACCAATCGGTGGATCCGCTTCCACCTGGTCAACAACGAAGCCGGCGGCCCCGGCAGCGCCGACAACCTGGTGCCCGCCTCACAGAGCGACAACCAGACATACGAGCGCAACTTCGAGAACGCCCTGAAGCAGGACGTCACGGCAGCCGCCGCGGCACCCGGCGACTACGTCTACTTCGGCGTCGAGGTGCAGTACGGGAACGTCGCCCCGGCCACCGCTTCGGCCGCGCAGCAGGCCGCCGCGCCCAACTTCCCCACCCAGCTCGCGGTGTACCACAAGCTCTTCACGCCCGCGACCGGCTGGACATGGCAGCACAACGGACAGGTCTTCCGCTTCAACACCCCGCAGCCGGCCGACACCAGGGCTCCGATGCAGCTGAGCGCTCTGACCCTGCCCGTACTGAAGCAGTACACCAGCTTCTCCAACTCGAGCTCGGTGTGGGACCAGAACGACGTCGACTTCCTGCACAGCATCGCCACATCCCGCAAGACGGAGTTCACGGGCCTGTTGGGGGGCATGACCGGCGATGACGTACTGCGTGCCTTCGAGCTCATCCCCTTCGCGCCGCCACGGCCCAACGCCCGGCAGGCGGCGTCAGGAGCCAACGTGACCACGTTCTGGATGCGGGTCGCCAACCACAGGGACGGAGAGACCGCTCTGGAATCCCTCGCCTTCTCCATCGCCTCGGGGGTACTGCGGCTGTAGCCCGCGCCGGGTAGGAGAACCAGAACGGAACCGGCGCACGGAAACGAAGGAGTACCCGTGTCGAGCCTGTGGAACGCCCGGATCGAGGAGATCGGCGACCGTGAACTGACGCTCCGCCTCACCGCGGCTCACCCGGACAGCGGCGACGTCCCGGACAGCAAGGTCTTCGCACTGCGGCTGATCGTCGACGGAAGGGAACGCGCGGCCGTCGACACCTCGGTCCGCGGACGGGACGCCGACCCTGGCGCGGCAGCGGAGATCATCGACACCGTCACCGTGACCGACCGCCGTAACCTCCCCTTCGAGGAGCGAGCCGAGAAACGACGCATCGAGGACCGGTTGCGCGCACGCGGTCTGAGCCCCGAGGACGCCCGGAACTGGCAAACGGCCTTCGAGGACGCTTGGCGTGAGCTGTGGCACGACGCGTCCCGGCTGCCCAATGCCCGGATCACCATCCGTGTGCGCGACACGTCCTGGCTGGCGGGGCTCGGCGAAGGGGACGGCTGGGAGTCAGCCGCGTACGGCTGAACCGGCCCCGGACTCCCGGCCGGGTCCCGGCCGTGGACCGGTCGCGGCACCGGCCGGCGCGAACGGTGTCCGCCGGCCGTGAGGCGGGTCGGACCCGCCCCTCACGCGTCGGCGGCCTCAGCCAGGTACGGCCCGAACTCGCTCTCCAGGACCAGCCGGCCGAGCTTGCGGTACTCCTGCGCGACCGCCGTCACCACCTGCCGCATGGTGAGCGGCCCGCCTGCCTCCGCCGCCAGGTAGGCGGCCGTCACCGCGCAGGCCCGGATCGAGCCGCCGGCCATCTCGAAGCGGTCCGCGCAGAAGGCGAGGTCCAGATCGCCGTCCCGGGGCAGCGCCCCGCCCAGGCACCGCTCCCACAGGGCCAGGCGCTGCCCGGCGTCGGGCACGGGGAAGTCGGCCACCACGTCCAGGCGGCGGGTGAACGCCTCGTCCAGGTTGGCCCGCAGGTTGGTGGTGAGCACCGCGATCCCGTCGAAGGACTCCATGCGCTGGAGCAGGTAGGCCGACTCGATGTTGGCGTGCCGGTCGTGCGCGTCCCTCACCTCCGAGCGTTTGCCGAAGATCGCGTCGGCCTCGTCGAAGAGCAGCACCGCGTTGACGGCCGAAGCCTCGGTGAAGATCCGCTCCAGGTTCTTCTCGGTCTCCCCGACGTACTTGTCGACGACCGTGGACAGGTCCACCACGTACAGGTCCATGCCCAGATCCGCCGCGACCACCTCGGCGGACATGGTCTTGCCGGTGCCCGACTCGCCGGCGAACAGCGCGACCACCCCGCGCCCCCGGCCGCCGCCGGGCCGCATCCCCCACTGCCCGAGCACCTGTTCGCGGTGGCGGGCGCGCAGCGCGAGCTCGCGCAGCCGCCGGTGGGTGACCGGCGGGAGCACCAGATCCTCCCAGCCGACCGCCGGTTCGACCCGGCGGGCGAGCCGGTCGAGTCCCGCGCCGTTCTGGGCCCGCACGGCGGCCCGCAGGTCGTCGGGGCCCACCGGTCGGTCCTCCAGGGCGGCGGTGCGGGCCGCCACGTCGGCGGCGCGGCGCAGCTGCCCGGAGTCCAGGCGGTGCGCGGCGACCGCCCGGGCGAGCGCCTCGGTGTCGCCGACGGTGTCCCCGGCCGTGGGGCCGGTCGCGCGGATGCCGCCGGAGGCCCGCTCCAGGGCGTACCGCCAGCGCGCGGCCTGCCGCTCGGGGGAGGGCGCGGGCACGGTCACGGTGACGGGGGTGTCGGCCGCCCACGCCGGATCCCAGTCGGTGGTGCCGTGCGTCAGGAGCGGGATGCCCCGCAGGGCCGCGCACAGCGTTCCCAGCGTCCGGGCCCGCTCTCCGGGCTTGTCGGGCAGTGCCTCCAGGGGGCCGAGGACGACCCCGGAACCGGTCAGGCGGGCTTCGAGGGCGGCCACCCGGGCGAGGGCCGGCACGTCGCCGGAGCGCCGGGCGAGCGCCGCCGCGTCCAGGACGAGCGGACGCGGCCCGGCCGCGCGCAGGGCGGCCACGGCCAGCCCTCCGGCGTCGCCGCCCAGGCCACGCAGGTGGACGAGGCCGACTCCGGTCCCGGCCGCGGCGGCCGTTCGGCGGATCCGCGCCGGGTCGGCGGCCGCATCCTCCCACGCCTCGCCGAGCACCCCGGCGAGGCGGGCGTCGGGCCGGTCGTTCCCCAGCAGATGCCCGGTGACCCGGTCGGGTACGGCCAGGACGCGGGACAGCGGTGGCCGTTCCGGCTCGGTGACCTCCACCAGGCCGCCCTCGACCAGCGGCGCTCCGGGGGCGAGCCGGAAGCGGGCGGGCGCCGCCGCCGCGAGTCCGCACAGTTCCAGGGCGAGCCCGACCGTGGGCCGGCGGCGCGTCAGGTCGTCGTTGAGGTAGCCGTAGAGCCTCTCGAACCGCGCGTCCAGATCGGGCGCCACCGCGACCAGCAGCAGGTCCAGGTCCAGCGGGGACAGACCGAAGTGCCGGGCGAGGCCGTCCAGGACGGTGCCGGCCGGCGGGCGCCGGGGTTCGTGGGCGGGCAGGCCGAGGCCGCCCGGCTCCTCCAGGATGCGGGCCGCGGCCTCGGGGGTGAGGTACTGGCCCCGGTACGGGTCGTCGGGGTCGGGATCGGCGGCGCGGCGGGACGCCACCGCGCACCGCACCCGCTCTTCCACCGCGCGAAGCCGCGCCCACACGTGCTCCACGCCGGCGGCGGTTTCGGCGGCGGTCCGCGGGGCGGTTCCGGCGGTGTGCGTCACGGTCGGCGCTCCCCCCTGCGGCGCCGGGCGGGGACGGACGGCCGCTCGCGCGGACCGGCGAAGCCCTCCGGTCCCGGATCGCCCACCTCCGTGTAGCGCAGCCGCCGTCCCGCCGGCTCCCCGTCCCCGTGCCGGGCGGCGGAACGCACGGTGAGTCCTTCGGTGACCGGCGGTGCGACGGTGTGGCTCACCCCGGCCAGCGGAGCCCTCACCCGCACCCCCAGCGATGCCTTCAGCTCCCCGCCGAGCGCCGACCACACATCCGAGGCGGCCGGCGCGTCGAGCCCGGCCCCGGCGGTGTCCAGGCCCACGGTCAGGCCGAGTTCGGCGAGCGTGCCGGTGAGCAGCCGCGCGGGCAGGGTGTCGGCCGCCACCAGGCGGGCGAGCACCTGCGAGAGCAGCCGGTGCTCGTCCTGCGGGCGGCTCGCCCACGCCGTGACCAGATACGTCAGCTCGAACCAGCGCGGCGGGGTGCGCCGCGCCACGAGCCGTCCGTCCGCGTCGTACACCTCCCCGGCGCCGCTGCCGCGCCGGGTGGCGTCCTCACGGATGTCGTACAGGAAGACGCAGACCGTCGGGGCGCTGCGGCGGGCTGCCCAGTCCCGGGTGGGGGCGTCGAAGACCACCTCGACGCCCGACGCCTCCAGGCCGGACTCGCCCAGCAGGCGGCGCAGCCCCTCGTCGACCTCGTGGATCACCGGCGGGTCACCTCGCCGGGCGGCTGCACACTGCCGCTGACCACCAGGAAGTCGGTCCTGACCGCCGAGAACCCGGGGCCGGTGGCGGTGATGGTGCGCGGTCCGGTCTGCTCCTTGGCGAGGATGAGCAGTTGGCCGATGAACGTGCCGTCGGGGCCCGGCACGGTCGGCGCCGCCGATGCGGTGATGCCCGGTTTCCAGGTGAAGCGCACCGGCACTCCCGGCGGGAAGTCCCTGCCCCGCACCGAGGTGACGAAGCCGGGCTTGCCGACTTCCGGCACCGCCACGATGCGCGGCTGGAGGACGCGCAGCCGCTGCCGGGCGGTGTTGTCGCTCCGGTCGGCGTCCGTCCCGGTGGTGGTGAGCTCGCCGGTGACACGGCCGGTCAGTGCCCTGTCGGGGCTGAGGACGACCCGGACGACCGTGTTCGAACCCGGAGCCAGATCCGGCAGCGCGCACGTCCAGGAGCGGTCGCAGCCCGGCGGCGGCCCGTTGTGCGGGACACCCCGGGGCAGGCCGATGCGCAGCCGCAGCCCGGTCGCCAGGGCGTTGCGGCCGTTGCGGACCGTGTACGTCACCACGACGCGCCCGCCGACGTAGCCGGGGTTCGGCTGGGCCGTGACGCGGACCCCGGGCCCGGCCTCGGGTTCGTCCGGCGCCGGGGGCACGGCGGGCGGCGGATCGGCGGG
>NZ_JAKMAY010000236.1:0-8979 GCF_022015835.1 Streptomyces sp. ICN903
GGGCGGGGGGTGCGGCGTCATCGTCGGTCTCTCGTCGGTCCGTCGCCGGTCCGTGCCGCCGCGGCGGTACGGACCGGCGTCTCAGCGTGCGCGGTTGAGGGTCTGCAGGGCGGCGCGGAGGAGCTGGGGCACCGGCGGCCGGCCGCCCTCGGCCAGCACCGCCTCGGCCTGCGGGGTGACGGCGGTCACCGCGTCCTCGGCCTCGCGGGGTGCGTAACCCAGGCCCACCAGGGCGGCGTGCAGCTGTTCCCGCCAGCCGGGCTCGCCCGCGGCGGGTCCGGGGCTCCGCCCGGCCGCGGCGGCCCCGGCGCCCAGTGGCTCGCCGAGCCTGTCCTTCAGCTCCAGCAGCAGCTTCTGCGCACCCTTCTTACCGATGCCCGGAACGGCGGTGAGCGCCTTCTCGTCCCCGGTGGAGACCGCCAGCCGCAGCGCGTCGGGGCTGTGGACGGCGAGCATGGCCTGGGCCAGCCGCGGGCCGACGCCGCTGGCCGTCTGGAGCAGTTCGAAGACCTGCCGCTCGTCGTCGTCGGCGAAGCCGTAGAGCGTCAGGGAGTCCTCGCGGACCACCAGCGAGGTGGCCAGCCTGGTGTGCTCGCCGACACGCAGGCCGGCGAGGGTGGCGGGGGTGCAGTGGAGGGCCATGCCCACCCCCCCGACCTCGATCACGGCGGTGTCCGGGGAGAGGGCGGCGACCGGTCCGGATACGAAGGCGATCATCGGCTGTCCTTCGGGGTGCGCTGGGTTCGCCGGGCGGGCGCGGCGGGCGGCGCGGCCCCGGGTGCCGGGGCCGGTTCCGCCACCGCCGCGGACGCGGCCCGGGCGGCGTGGGCCTGCCGGCGGTGGAGCTGCTGGTGCCGGGCCTGCTGGAGTCTGGCCTGCTGGAGCCGGTCCTGGGCGGGGGCGCGCCAGATGTGGCAGATGGCCAGTGCCAGGGCGTCGGCGGCGTCGGCGGGCCTGGGCGGGGCGTCCAGCCGCAGCAGTCTGGTGACCATCGCTCCGACCTGGGCCTTGTCCGCCCGGCCGGTGCCGGTGACGGCGGCCTTGACCTCGCTGGGGGTGTGCAGGGCGACCGGTAGGCCGCGCCGGGCCGCGCAGAGCATGGCGACCGCGCTGGCCTGCGCGGTGCCCATCACGGTGCGGACGTTGTGCTGGCTGAACACGCGCTCCACGGCGACGACGTCGGGCCGGTGCTCCTCCAGCCACTCCTCTATGCCGCGCTCGACGAGCACCAGCCGGTCGGGGACCTCCGCGTCGGCGGGGGTGCGCACGACGCCGACCCCGCCCATCCGCAGCGGCCGGCCGGCCGTCCCCTCCACCACGCCGATGCCGCAGCGGGTCAGCCCCGGGTCCACGCCGAGCACGCGCACCGCGGCCCCCTTCCGTCCACTGGTCGTTCGATCACCTGTTCCCGCAGGCTATCGGCTGCCACCGACAACGCCGGAGGGCGACACGGAAGAGGGCCGGCGCCGGGCCTCGCGCCGGTCTCCGAGGCGGGCTCGGGTTCGGTCTCCCCGGCCCGGGCTCGGACTGCGGCCCGGGCTCGGACGCCCGGAGGACCGGGTCAGGCCTCGACCTTGGCCATGACGTCGTCGGGCACGTCGAAGTTGGCGAAGACGTTCTGCACGTCGTCGCTGTCCTCCAGCGCGTCGATCAGCTTGAAGATCTTGCGGGCGCCCTCCTCGTCCAGCTCCACCTGCATGGTGGGGACGAAGTTCGCGTCCGCCGAGTCGTAGTCGATGCCCGCCTTCTGCAGCGCGGTGCGCACCTCGACCAGATCGCTCGCCTCGCTGAGGACCTCGAAGGACTCGCCGAGGTCGTTGACCTCCTCGGCGCCCGCCTCCAGGACGGCGGCCAGCACGTCGTCCTCGGTCAGGTCGCCCTTGGGGACGATCACGACGCCCTTGCGGTTGAACAGGTACGACACCGATCCCGGGTCGGCCATGGAGCCGCCGTTGCGGGTCATGGCGACGCGCACGTCGGAGGCCGCGCGGTTGCGGTTGTCGGTGAGGCACTCGATCAGGACCGCGACACCGTTGGGGCCGTAGCCCTCGTACATGATCGTCTGGTACTCGGCGCCGCCCGCCTCCAGGCCCGCGCCCCGCTTGACCGCACGGTCGATGTTGTTGTTGGGGACGGAGCTCTTCTTCGCCTTCTGGATGGCGTCGTAGAGGGTGGGGTTGCCGTCGGGGTCGGCGCCGCCCAGCCGGGCCGCGACCTCGATGTTCTTGATCAGCTTGGCGAAGAGCTTGCCGCGCTTGGCATCGATCACGGCCTTCTTGTGCTTGGTGGTTGCCCACTTGGAGTGGCCGGACACAGCCTCGCTCCTTCATGTCGCCAACAGGGGAATCAACGGGCCGATACTACAGCCGGTGACACCGGCGGTTCACCGTGCGGCCGAGCGCACCATCCCGGTGAAGAGCCGGTGCACGCGGTGGTCCCCGGTGAGTTCGGGGTGGAAGGCGGTGGCCAGCAGGGAGCCCTGCCGCACGGCGACGGGGTGGCCGTCGAAGACCGCCAGCACCTCCACGTCCGCGCCGGTGGACTCCACCCAGGGAGCGCGGATGAAGACGCCCTCGACCGGTCCGCCCTCGACCCCGGCGACGTCGACGGACGCCTCGAACGACTCGTTCTGCCGCCCGAAGGCGTTGCGGCGCACGATCATGTCGATCCCGCCGACCGTCTCCTGGCCGGAGCGGGGGTCGAGGATCTTGTCGGCGAGCATGATCATGCCCGCGCAGGAGCCGTAGGCCGGCATGCCCGAGCGGACCCTCTCGCGCAGCGGCTCCATCAGCCCGAAGGCGGTGGCCAGCTTGGAGATGGTGGTGGACTCGCCGCCGGGGATCACCAGGCCGTCGACTCCGGCCAGTTCCTCGGGGCGGCGGACGGTGCGGGCCTCGGCGCCGGTCGCCTCCAGCGCGGCGAGGTGTTCGCGGACATCGCCCTGGAGGGCGAGGACTCCGATGGCGGGGGTGGTCACGGGGCGCACCTCTTCGGGGACGTACGGGACGGCGTGGGGGACGGACGGACGGGCGGTACGGGCCCGGGCGGCCCGCGGTGCGCGGGCCGCCCGGGCCGAGGGGGGCGCGGTGCGCGCCGCGGGTCACCAGCCGCGGCCGGCGAACCTCTCGGCCTCGGTCAGGGTGTCGCAGTTGATGCCGACCATGGCCTCTCCCAGGCCGCGGGAGGCGTCCGCGACGACCTTGGGGTCGTCGTAGAAGGTGGTGGCCTTCACGATGGCGGCGGCGCGCTTGACCGGGTCGCCGGACTTGAAGATGCCCGAGCCGACGAAGACGCCCTCGGCTCCGAGCTGGCGCATCAGCGCGGCGTCGGCCGGGGTGGCCACACCGCCGGCGGAGAACAGCACGACCGGCAGCTTGCCCAGCTCGGCCACCTCGCGGACCAGCTCGTAGGGAGCGCGCAGCTCCTTGGCGGCGGCGTACAGCTCGTTGTTGTCGTAGCCGCGCAGGCGGGCGATCTCGTTCTTGATCTGCCGCAGGTGGCGGACGGCCTCGACGACGTTGCCGGTGCCGGCCTCGCCCTTGGAGCGGATCATGGCCGCGCCCTCGGCGATCCGGCGCAGGGCCTCGCCCAGGTTGGTGGCACCGCAGACGAAGGGCGTGGTGAAGGCCCACTTGTCGCTGTGGTTGACCTCGTCGGCCGGGGTGAGGACCTCGGACTCGTCGATGTAGTCCACGCCGAGCGCCTGGAGCACCTGGGCCTCGACGAAGTGGCCGATGCGGGACTTGGCCATCACCGGGATGGAGACGGCGTCGATGATCCCCTCGATCATGTCCGGGTCGGACATGCGGGCCACGCCGCCGTCCTTGCGGATGTCGGCGGGCACCCGCTCCAGTGCCATGACCGCGACGGCGCCGGCGTCCTCGGCGATCTTCGCCTGCTCCGGCGTGACCACGTCCATGATCACACCGCCCTTGAGCTGCTCGGCCATGCCGCGCTTGACGCGCGCGGTGCCGGTCTCGGGGGCCGGCGCGGAGGCGGTTTCGGGCGTGCTGGAAGGCGTGGTGGACAAGGTGCGACCTCACTCGGCGACGGTGACAGTGGTTGGGACGGGCCGGACGGGCCGGGACCGGCCGGGACGCTGAACGGCGGCGTACGGCACCGGCCGGCGGGTGGCCCGGGCTGCTCGCGCGGGTGGGCGCGGCAGCCTTACGGTGAACCCATCGTAGGCCAGTTCGATTCCCCGGTGGGCCCGCCGCCCGGTCCAGTTCACGGTGATCCCTGCTACAGAACCGATGAAACGGAACAACCGGCCCTCACGAAAGGGCCAATCGGAAGTCAGTGGCCTTCCCTGGGCGGGCCCGTCCGGTCCGCCAGAACCGCCGGCGGCTCGTCGTCCATCTCGAAGGCCAGCGGGAAGGGGGCGTGTCCGGCCAGCCGGAACCAGCGCACCTTGCGGTGGCGGCGCAGCGCACGGGCGGCCCGCACCGCGTCGTTGTGGAAGCGCCGCGCCATGGGCACCCGGCGCACCGCGGCGGCCAGCTCCTCGGCGGTCGCCTCACCGCCGGGCGCCGCCCGTACCGCCTCCAGTTGCGCGCCCTCGGCGAACACCGCGCGCAGGGCCTGGCTGAGCTCGCTCTCGGCGACCTCCCGCTGCTCCTCCTCGGCCTGCCGGGCGTCGTGGGCGGCCTGGTACAGGACGATGGAGGCGGCCGGGTCCAGCACCCCCGCGGTGGCCAGCTCCTGCGCGACGGAGGCACGCCGCAGCAGCTGCGCGTCCAGGGCCGCGCGGGCCGCGTCGATCCGGGCGTGCAGCCGGTCCAGGCGTCCGGCGGTCCAGCTCAGGTAGACGGCGACGAGCAGCAGCGCGGCCGCGATCCAGACGATCGTGGTGGTCACGGTCGGAAGGTCCCCCTCGGTTCAGTCCCGGGCCAGGCCCAGCCGGGCCCGCAGCCCCGCCCGCTCGTCCGGCGCGACCGAGGCGGCGCCGTCAGTGACGGTCTCGTAGACGGACAGGATGTCCGCGCCGACGGTGGACCAGTCGAAGCGGCGTACATGGCGGCCGCCGCGCTCGCGCAGCTCCGCGCGGCGCCGCGGGTCGCCCAGCAGGCGCACCGCGGCGGCGGCCAGCGCGCCGGCGTCCTCGTTGGCGTACAGCTCGCCGGCCTCTCCCCCGTCCAGCACCTGGGCGAAGGCGTCCAGGTCGCTGGCGAGCACCGGGGCCCCGGCGGACATCGCCTCCACCAGGATGATGCCGAAGGACTCGCCGCCGGTGTTGGGGGCGATGTACAGGTCCACACTGCGCAGCAGCCGCGCCTTGTCCTCGTCGCTGACCATGCCCAGGAACTCCACGCGGTCGCGCAGCTCGCGCGGCAGGCCGGCGACGGCCTCCTCCTCGTCGCCGCGTCCGGCCACCAGCAGGCGGGTGCCGGGGCGCTCGGCGAGGATGCGCGGCAGCGCTCTCATCAGCACGGGCAGCCCCTTGCGGGGCTCGTCGATGCGCCCGATGAAGCCGACGGTGTTCCCGCCGTCGCGGCCCTGCCACTCGGCCTTGGGCTCGGCGTCCGCGAAGAAGCCCACGTCCACGCCGTTGGGGATGACGACCGCGTCCCCGCCCAGGTGCTCGACCAGGGTGCGGCGGGCGTACTCGCTGACCGCGATCCGCGCGCTGATCTTCTCCAGCGCGGGCTGCAGGATCGGGTAGGCGGCGATCATCGCCCGCGAGCGCGGGTTGGAGGTGTGGAAGGTGGCCACGATCGGCCCCTGTGCCGCCCAGCAGGCGAGCAGGGAGAGCGAGGGCGTGGCGGGCTCGTGGATGTGCAGGACGTCGAAGGCGCCCTCGTGCACCCAGCGGCGCACCCTCGCCGCCGACAGGAAGCCGAAGTTCAGCCGGGCGACCGAGCCGTTGTACGGGACGGGGACGGCCCGCCCGGCCGGTACGACGTACGGCGGCAGGGGGGTCTCCTCCTCGGCCGGGGCGAGGACGGACACCTCGTGCCCGAGGGCGGTGAGGTGCTGGGCCAGGTCCCGGATGTGGAACTGGACGCCGCCGGGGACGTCCCAGGAGTAGGGGCAGACGATGCCGATCCTCACCGCTTCCCCGCCTCCCGGCCGGCCGGGCCCGAGCCGGCCGGGCCCTGTCCCGTCTCCGCCCCGGTCCGCGGCGCGAGGTCCGCCGACCACAGTCTCTGCAGCATGTGCCAGTCCTCGGTGTGCTCGGCGATGCCCGCCGCGAAGCCGTCCGCCACCGCCTGGGTCATGGCGGCGGCCTTCTCCTTGCGGGTGCCTTCGGCGGGCGCCTGGACCGGCGGCAGGACGCGTCCCTTCATCACGGGCGTCTCGTCGAACCACAGGTACGCCGGGAGCAGCGCGGCCCCGGTCTGCAGCGCCAGCATGGCCGGGCCGGCCGGCATCCGGGCCGGCTCGCCGAAGAAGTCGACCTCGATGCCGGAGGAGGACAGGTCCCGGTCGGCCACCAGTGCCACCAGACCGCCCGCGCGCAGCCGCCGGGCCAGGGTGCCGAAGGCGGCTCCGCCGGTGTGCGGCAGCACCTCCATGCCCAGGCCCTCGCGGTAGGCGACGAAGCGGTCGTACAGGGTCTCGGGCTTGAGACGCTCGGCGACGGTGGTGAACGGGATGCCCAGGCCGGTGGTGAGGTAGGCGCCGGCCAGGTCCCAGTTGCCCATGTGCGGCAGCGCCAGGATCACGCCGCGGCCGGAGCCCAGCGTGTCGGTGAGCCGGTTCAGGTCGGTGACCTCGACACCTTCGCGGATGCGCGCCGCGTCCCACACCGGCAGCCGGAAGGACTCCATCCAGTAGCGCAGGTACGAGCGCATCCCCGCGCGGGACAGTTCGGCCAGCCGCTCGGGGCCCGCTCCTGGGACCACCCGGGCGTAGTTGGCCTCCAGGCGCAGCACCCCCTGGCCCCGGCGCCGCCAGGCGGCGTCGGCGACGGCGCGGCCCAGGGCCGCGGCCGCGGGTTCGGGGAGGCGCTTGACCGCGCCCCAGCCCAGCCCGTACAGGGCGTCGGTCATCCGCTCCCTCATGAGCTGCCGCCTCCCTGCTCGGTCGCGGCGGCCCCGTCGCGTCCCGGCCCCGTGGCCTCGCCCCCGGTGGAGGCGGCCCCTCCCCGGACGGGGGCGGCGTCGGCCTCGGCGGCCTCCCGCCGGACCGTCACCATCCGCTGCAGGATCGTCACCAGGCTGCCCACGGCCACCACCCACAGGGCGACGGGCAGCAGGATCCCGATGTACGGGACGCCGAAGGTGGTCTCGAATCCGGCGAGCCCGGCGCACACCAGGGTGATCACCAGCCGCTCGGCGCGCTCGACCAGGCCGTTGACGTTCACCGGCAGGCCGATGCTCTCGCCGCGCGCCTTGGTGTACGACACGACCTGGCCGCTCGCCAGGCAGAAGATCGCCACCGCGCACAGCACCGGGTCGCCGCCCCCGCCCGCGTACCACAGCGCGATGCCGCCGAAGACGGCCGCGTCGGCGACGCGGTCGAGGGTGGAGTCCAGGAAGGCGCCCCAGCGGCTGGAGCGGCCCGACTGCCGCGCCATGGTGCCGTCGACCAGGTCGGAGAAGACGAACAGGGTGATGACGACGGTGCCCCAGAAGAACTCGCCGCGGGGGAAGAAGGCCAGTGCCCCCGCCATGACTCCGCCGGTGCCGATGAGCGTGACCGTGTCGGGGCTGACCCCCAGCCGGAGGAGCAGAGCGGCGAACGGTGTGAGAACACGCGTGAAGAACGCACGCGCGTACTTGTTCAGCATGGCCTTCCCGGAGGTCGAGGTGGGCCGGCGGCCGGGGGGCCGTCGGCGCGCCCATCGTAGCCAGCCGCACCCGGAGCGCCGCCGGTGCGTCGGAGCGGCCGCCGCTTCCGCCCTTCCGCTCACGGTTCACCCGCAAAAGCCCCGTTTCGCGCCTGTTGCCCACGGTAGAGGTGAATGCCACGTATGGACGGACTCCGGCGGCGGTGGAAAGCTCGAAGGAGCACCTCTGGTGCGATCCGGCACACGACCATCCGACCCAGCCGCGCGGACCGGGAGGCGGAGGACATGGGCGACAGGACGAGTACGCACACCGGGGCCGCGGGAAGGGCGCCGGTGGCCGACCGGCCCGGCTCCATACGGAACGTGGTGCTGGTCGGCCACAGCGGCGCGGGGAAGACGACGCTGGTCGAGGCGCTCGCCCAGACCTCGGGCGCGCTGGTCCGGGCGGGCCGGGTCGAGGACGGCAGCACCGTCTCCGACCACGACGGGATCGAGCACCGGCAGCAGCGCTCGGTCCAGCTCTCCCTGGTCCCCGTGGAGTGGGACGGCGTCAAGGTCAACCTCCTGGACACTCCCGGCTACGCCGACTTCACCGGGGAGCTGCGGGCCGGTCTGCGGGCGGCGGACGCGGCCCTCTTCGTCGTCTCGGCCGCCGACGGCGTGGACGGGTCGACCCGGCTGGTGTGGGAGGAGTGCGCCGCCGTCGGGATGCCGCGCGCCATCGTCGTCACCCATCTGGAGGCGTCGCGCGCGGACTTCGGGGAGATGACCGACATCTGCCGGCGGGTCTTCGGCGGCGACGACCCCGACGCCGTGCTCCCGCTGTACCTGCCCATGCACGGGGATCCGCCGGAGGGGCGGCCCGACGGGCACGCGCCGGTCGCCGGGCTGATCGGGCTGCTGTCGCAGCGGGTCTTCGACTACTCCGCGGGCGAGCGCGCCGAGCGCGCGCCGGATCCCGAGCACCTCCCGCTGATCGCCGACGCCCGCGCCCGGCTGATCGAGGGCATCATCGCCGAGAGTGAGGACGAGACCCTGATGGACCGCTACCTCGACGGCGCGGACGTCGAGGTGGAGACGCTGGTGCGGGACCTGGAGAAGGCCGTCGCCCGCGGTGTGTTCCACCCCGTCCTGGCCGCGGCCCCCGCCGCGGAGGGAGCCCGGCAGGGCCTGGGCACGGTGGAGCTGCTGGAGCTGGTCACCCGCGGCTTCCCCACCCCTGAGGAACGCGAGGTGCCCCCGGTCAC
>NZ_JAKMAY010000237.1:0-3072 GCF_022015835.1 Streptomyces sp. ICN903
CGGTGGGGGTGGCCCGGGGCGGGGCGATCTCCTCCCAGTCGCCGTAGGTCTGCCCCCAGAAGGCGGTCCCCCAGGCGGCGTTGAGCTCCTCCAGGGTGGTGTAGCGCTCCCGCAGCCAGGTGCGGAAGGCCGCGGCGGAGGTCTCGCAGTAGCACTCCAGGACGGGTACGCCGTACTCGTTGTGGACGTGCCACATCACGACCGCGGGATGCCGTCCGTAGCGCTCGCCCAGCGCGCGGGCGACCCGGGCGGAGGCCTCCTGGTAGGCGGGCGAGTTGTGGCAGATCGCGCCGCGTGAGCCGAACTCCCAGCGCACGCCCTCCCGGCTGACGGGCAGCGCCTCGGGGTGGGCCCGGTAGAACCAGGCGGGCGGCACCACGGTGGGGGTGGCCAGGTCGACGCCGATACCGGCCTCGTGCAGCAGGTCGACGATCCGGTCGAGCCGGCCGAAGTCGAAGGCGCCCTCGGCCGGCTCGATCATCGCCCAGGAGAAGATCCCGACGCTGACGGTGGTCACACCGGCCTCACGCATCAGCGCGACGTCCTCGTGCCAGACCTCCTCGGGCCACTGCTCGGGGTTGTAGTCGCCGCCGTAGGCGAGGCGCACCATGCGACCTCCTGGGTCGAAGCTCCGGCCCGGGTGGGCCGGAGTGAGACAGAACTGGGAACGTTCACAGTCACTTGCCGACTGCATCACCTAGAAAACATCAAGCTCCGAACCATTGACAAGAGTCAGTTCGCTTTCTCTACTGTGCACGTTCACAGTGCCTTGTCAGGGAGGAAACATGAACCACCGCACCGTCGCGGCGTGCACCGCGGCCGCTGTCGCGGCAGCCGCCCTCACCGGCTGCGGCTCCTCGGACGGCGACTCCGCCGCCTCCGGCCCGGCGGAACTGACCTACTGGGCCTGGGCGCCCGGCATGGACAAGGTCGTCGCCCTGTGGAACGAGGAGAACCCGGACGTCAGGGTCACCGTCAAGAAGCAGGCCGGCGGGGACGACCTGGTGACCAAGACCCTCACCGCGGCCAAGGCGGGCGAGGCCCCCGACCTGGTGCAGGCCGAGTACCAGGCGCTGCCCACCCTGGTCGGCAACGACGTGCTGGCCGACATATCGGGCCAGGTGGCCGGTGCTCAGAAGGAGTTCGCCCCCGGGCTGTGGCAGCAGGTCACCCTGGGCGGCGACGCGGTCTACGCCCTCCCGCAGGACTCGGGGCCGATGATGTTCTACTACCGCCACGACCTGTTCGAGGAGTACGGGCTGACGGTGCCCACCACCTGGGAGGAGTTCGCCGACACCGCCCGCGCGCTCAAGCGGAAGGCTCCGGACAAGGACCTCACCACCTTCTCCAGCAACGACGCCGGCCTCTTCGCCGGCCTCGCGCAGCAGGCCGGCGCGCGCTGGTGGACCACCGAGGGCCAGAAGTGGAAGGTCGCGATCGACGACGAGGCCACCCGGAAGGTCGCCGACTTCTGGGGCTCCCTGGTCGAGGAGGGCGCGATCGACAACCAGCCGATGTACACCCCCGCCTGGAACAAGGCCCTCAACACCGGCAAGCAGATCGCCTGGGTCAGCGCCGTGTGGGCCCCCGGCACCCTCACCACCGCCGCCCCCGACACCAAGGGCAAGTGGACGATGGCGCCGCTGCCCCAGTGGGAGAAGGGAGCGAACACCACCGGCAGCTGGGGCGGCTCCACCACCGCGGTCACGAACGACTCCGAGCACAAGGAGGCCGCCGCGCGGTTCGCCACCTGGCTGAACACCGACCCCGAGGCGCTGAACGCCCTGGTGCGGGAGAGCGGCGTCTACCCGGCCGCCAAGGCGGCCCAGAGCGGCGGGGCGCTCACCCAGGCCCCGGACTTCTTCCCCAACCAGCCCGACTTCTACGAGCAGGCCGCGAAGATCGCCCAGGGCACCGCCCCCGCGGCCTGGGGCCCGAACGTCAACGTCGCCTACAGCACCTTCAAGGACGCCTTCAGCAAGGCCGCCAAGAACCGGTCCGGTTTCGACGCGGCGCTGCGGACCATGCACGAGGCCACCGTGGCGGACCTGAAGAAGCAGGGCTTCGGAGTCGCCGAGTGACACCGGCGACCACGGCGAAGCGCCCGGCGCCGGCCCGCCGCGGCGCGCGGGCCGGCGGCACGCGGCGGGCGCCGTACCTCTTCCTGCTGCCCGCCACCGCCCTGTTCCTGCTGTTCTTCGCACTCCCCGTCGGCTACGCCCTCCACCTGAGCCTGCGCCGGGTCGAGGTCGAAGGACTCGGCCTGGGCGCGGGGGCACGCCGGGAGGTGTGGGCCGGCCTGTCCAACTACACCGACGCCCTCACCGACCCCGAACTGGCCGCCGGCGCGCTGCGGGTGCTGGGCTACGGCCTGATCGTCGTGCCCGTCATGCTCGCACTCGCCCTGGTCTTCGCCCTGATGCTGGACGCCGACCGGGTCCGGGGCCGCTCCTTCACCCGACTGGCGATCTTCCTGCCGTACGCCGTCCCCGGGGTGATCGCGGCGCTGCTGTGGGGCTTCCTCTACCTGCCCGACGTCAGCCCGTTCCACTTCGTGCTCGGCGAACTCGGCCTGCCCGCGCCCGATCTGCTCGACGGCGGGGCGCTCTACGCCGCGCTGGCCAACATCGCGGTGTGGGGCGGCACCGGCTTCAACATGATCGTCATCTACACGGCACTGCGCGCGATCCCCGTCGAGGTCTACGAGGCCGCCCGGCTCGACGGCTGCTCGCAGCTGCAGATCGCGCTGCGGATCAAGGTCCCGATGGTGGCTCCGTCGCTGGTGCTGACCTTCTTCTTCTCCGTGATCGCCACGCTCCAGGTGTTCAGCGAGCCCACCACGCTCAAACCGCTGACCAACTCCGTACCCACCACCTGGAGTCCGCTGATGAAGGTCTACGAGGACGCCTTCGTCCGCGGCGACATCCACTCGGCCGCCGCCACCGCGGTGGTCGTCGCCGCGGTGACGCTCGTGCTCTCCTTCGGCTTCCTCAGGATCGCGAACTCCCGCACCCGCCGAGGGGACTCCCGATGACCGCCGCGTCCACCGCTCCCACCGCCGCCCCCGCGGCC
>NZ_JAKMAY010000237.1:3082-8963 GCF_022015835.1 Streptomyces sp. ICN903
GCCTCCGCCCCGGCTCCCGCGCCCCCGCGCGCGCCGCGCCGCACCGCGCTGCTGCCCACCGCCGCACTGCTGCTGGGCGCGCTCTACTGCCTGCTGCCGGTCGCCTGGGTGGTGGTCGCCTCGACCAAGTCCGGACGGGAGCTGTTCTCCACCTTCACCTTCCTGCCCGGGACCGGCTTCGCGGAGAACCTGGCGGACCTGACGGCCTACCGCGACGGCGTCTACTGGCAGTGGATGGCCAACTCCGCGCTCTACGCCGGACTCGGAGCCCTGCTGTCCACCGCGGTGTCGGCGCTGGCCGGCTACGCCCTGGCCGTCTACCGCTTCCGCGGCCGGGAGGCCGTCTTCAACGTGCTGCTCACCGGAGTGCTGATGCCCCCGGTCATCCTGGCCGTGCCGCAGTACCTGCTGCTGGCCGAGGTGAATCTGACCGACACCCACCTGTCGGTGCTGCTGCCGTCGATCCTCTCCCCCTACGGCGTCTACCTGGCCCGGATCTACGCGTCCGCCGCCGTGCCGGCGGACGTGGTGGAGGCGGGGCGGACGGACGGCTCCGGCGAGTGGCGGATCTTCCGCTCCCTGGCACTGCCGATGATGCTGCCGGGCCTGGTGACGGTCTTCCTCTTCCAGTTCGTGGCGATCTGGAACAACTTCCTGCTGCCGTACATCATGCTCGGCGACGACGAGAAGTTCCCCGTCACGCTCGGGCTGTTCACCCTGCTCCAGCAGGGGTCCGCCACCCCGGCCCTGTACACCCTGGTCATCGCCGGGGCCCTGCTGGCCGTCCTGCCGCTGATCGCCCTGTTCCTGGTGGTCCAGCGGTTCTGGAGCCTGGACCTGCTGTCCGGAGCGGTGAAGTCGTGAAGGCCGGCCGGTGCGCGGGGATCACCGACAATTGCACGTGAGACGGGGAGACGGGGACGGACACGAGGATGGGTACCGCATGAGCGGCAGTGAGCGGCGGCGCCCGCCGACGATCCACGACGTGGCACGGGAGGCCGGGGTCTCCCGCGGCACGGTCTCGCGGTTCCTCAACGGCGGACACAACGTCAGCCCGGCCGCGGCGGACGCGGTCAGGGCCGCGATACGCAAAACGGGCTACGTCGTCAACCGGCACGCCCGCAGCCTGATCACCGGCCGTTCCGACTCGGTGGCCTTCCTGCTCACCGAACCGCAGGAGAAGCTGTTCGAGGACCCCAACTTCAACGTGCTGCTGCGCGGCTGCACCCAGGCGCTGGCCGCGCACGACATCCCGCTGCTGCTGATGATCGCCGGTACGCCCGCCGAGCGGCGCCGTGTCATGCGCTACGTCACCGCGGGCCACGTCGACGGCGTCCTGCTGGTCTCCAGCCACACCGGCGACCCGGTGGCCGAGCAGCTGACGAGGGCCGGCATACCGGTGGTCGCCAGCGGCAAGCCGATCGACCGCAGCGGGCGTACCGCCAGGATCGCCCATGTGGCGGCCGACGACCGCGACGGCGCCCGCGACATCGTGCGGCACCTGGTCTCGCTCGGTCGCCGCCGCATCGCGACCGTCGCCGGACCGCCGGACACCCCCGGCGGGGTGGACCGGCTGGCGGGCTGGCGCGAGGTGCTGGCCGAGGCCGGGCTCCCCGCCGGCGACGAGCTGGTCGCCCACGGCGACTACAGCCGCGACAGCGGCCGGCGGGCCGCCGCCGAACTGCTGGATCGGACACCGGACCTGGACGCGCTGTTCGTCGCCTCCGACCTGATGGCGCGCGGTGCGCTGACCGCACTGGAGCGGGCCGGACGGCGGGTGCCCGACGATGTCGCCGTCGGCGGCTTCGACGACTCGCCGGCGGCCGTCGCCGGGCTCCCGGAGCTGACCACCGTCCGCCAGCCGTGGGACCGGATCAGCTCGGAGATGGTGCGGGTGCTGCTGGGCCTGATCGGCGGCGAGGAGCCGTCGGCGGTGATCCTGCCGACCGAGCTGGTGCGCAGGCAGTCGGCGTGACCCCAAGGCCCCGGGCAGCGGCCTCCTCACGGACCGCGCGCCCGGGGCCCGCGGCCGCGCGGTGTCCGCGGCCGCGCGGTGTCCGCGGCCGCGCGGGTCACGCCCGGGGCAGCGCCGCCAGCAGCCGCTCCACGTCCTCGGCCGTGTTGTACAGGTGGAAGGCCGCGCGCAGGTTCCCCGCCCGGACGGACACCTCCACCCCCGCCTCCTTCAGCGCCTCGGAGGCGCCGCCCAGCCCGGGCACCGCGACGATGGCCGAGTCGCCGGGCACCGGACGGTGGCCCAGCTCGGCGGCTCCGGCGCGGAAGCGGGCGGCCAGGGCCCGGTCGTGGGCGCCGATCGCCTCCGGCCCGGCCTCCTCGATCAGACTCAGGGAGCGCTCGGCGCCCAGGTAGGGCAGGAAGGCCGGGGAGACGTCGAAGCGGCGGGCGGAGCGGGCCAGCTCCTCCACCGTCCCGTAGCAGCTGTCCCAGGGCCGCTCCCCCGCGATCCAACCGGCCTGCAGCGGCACCAGGTCCCCGCCGTCCCCCGGCACGGTGAGGAAGGAGGTGCCGCGCGGGCACAGCAGCCACTTGTAGGCGCCGCACACGGTGTAGTCGAAGGCGTCCGCGGCCGACGGCAGCCAGCCGGCGGCCTGGGTGGTGTCCACCAGGGTGCGGGCTCCATGGGCCCGCGCGGCCCCGGCGACGGCGGCGAGGTCGGCGAGGCGGCCGTCGGCCGACTGCACGGCGCTGACGGCCACCAGCGCGGTACCGGGCCGGACGGCGTCCGCCAGCCCGTCCAGCGCGGCGGTGCGCAGCTTGAGGTCCGCGCGCATCGCGAACGGGTTGACCAGGGAGCTGAAGTCGCCGTCGGCCACCAGCACCTCGGCGCCGGGCGGCAGCGAGCCCGCGATCAGCGAGACGTGCGCGGAGACGGCCGCCCCCAGCGCCACCCTGTCCGGGATCAGGCCGACCAGCCGGGCGAAGCGGGCGCGTGCCCGTTCGATCACGGCGAACCAGCGCGTCAGGTCGATGCGCCCCTCCACCGTCTCCCGTACCGCCTCGCGCAGTGCGTCGGCGGTACGGGCGGGTGTCAGACCGTGCGAGGCGGTGTTCAGATAGACGGTCGTCGGCGCGAACTCGGCCCGTACGAGGTCCGGCAGAGCCGGCGGAAGCGGCGTCTTCGGCAGATCGGGTGCTCCCGGCAGTGAGGTCTCCATGCACGCCACTGTGTCGCCCCGGTTCGCTCCTGTCCATGGCGAATTGTCTTGGGCGATCTCAAAGCACCGCTTATGGCCAGAGGCCCTTCCCCCTTTCCCCGCCTCCGTGGAAGCGCCCGTGGCCGCCCTCCGTGGAGGGCGGCCACACAGGGAGAGGCCCGGGAGCCCCGGGCGCTCAGCCCTCGCGGCGCCCGTCCACCCGGCGCGGCAGGCCGAGCGGGTTGTCGTCGCGCAGCTCCTCGGGCAGCAGCGCCGGCGGGGTGTCCTGGTAGGCGACCGGACGCAGCCAGCGCTCGACGGCCGTGGCACCGACCGAGGTGGAGGTGGAGGTGGTGGCCGGGTAGGGGCCGCCGTGGTGCTGGGCGGGGGCGACCGCGACGCCGGTGGGCCAGCCGTTGACCAGGACCCGCCCGGCCAGCGCCGTCAGCTCGCCCAGCAGCCGGGCCGCGGCGCCGCCCTCCTGCCCCGCCTCCTCCTGCGCGATGTGGAGGGTGGCGGTGAGGTTGCCGGGCAGCTTGGCCAGCACGGCACTGATCTCGCCGGCGTCCCGGTAGCGGGCGACGACGGTGACGGGCCCGAAGCACTCCTCCAGCAGCAGGGCGTGCCGCTCGGAGCCGACGAGCCGCTCCGCCGGGACGGTCAGGAAGCCCGCACCCACGCTCTGCTCCTCGCCCTCGGCCGCGGCGACCGGCGCCGTCACGTCCTCCAGCTCCGCCCGGGCCCTCACCCCGGCCAGGAACGCCTCGCGCATCCGGGTGTCCAGCAGCGGCCCGCGGGCGGCCCCGGCGACGGAGCCGGCCAGGGCCTTCAGCAGCCGGTCGCCGGCCTCGCCCTCGGGGGCGAGGACCAGCCCCGGCTTGGTGCAGAACTGCCCCGAGCCCAACGTCATCGAACCGGCCAGCCCGCCCCCGATCTCCTCGGCGCGCTCCTTGGCCGCCGCCTCGGTGACGACGACCGGGTTGAGGCTGCCCAGCTCGCCGTGGAAGGGGATGGGGACCGGGCGGGCCGCGGCGGCGTCGAACAGCGCCCTGCCGCCCCGGATCGAGCCGGTGAACCCGGCCGCGGCGACCAGCGGATGCTTCACCAGCTCCACACCCGCCTCGAAACCGTGCACCACACGGACGACGTCCTCGGACAGACCGGCGCGCACGGCCGCCCGGCGCAGCGCGGCCGCGCACAGCTCGGAGGTGGCCGGATGGTCGGGGTGCGCCTTGACCACGACCGGACAGCCCGCCGCGAGGGCACTGGCGGTGTCGCCGCCGGGGACGGAGAAGGCGAGCGGGAAGTTGGAGGCCGCGTAGACCGCCACGACACCCAGGGGGATCTTGTAGCGGCGCAGGTCGGGCCTGGGCGGGGTGAGCGAGGCGTCCGCGTGGTCGATGACGACGTCCAGGTACGCGCCGTCGGCGACCTCGTCGGCGAAGGTGAGCAGCTGGTAGGTGGTGCGGCCCAGTTCGCCGTTCAGCCGGGCCTCGCCCAGCGCGGTCTCGGCGTCCGCGGCGGCGACGATCTCACCGCGGGCGGCCTCCAGCTCCTCGGCGGCCGCGCGCAGCAGGGCGATCCGCGCGGTGCGGTCCGCCAGCTCGCCGCGGACGGCGTGGGCCGCGCGTACGGCCGCGTCGACGTCGGCCGCCGTGGCCTCGGCCGCGACCTGCTCACGCCGCTTCCCCGTCCTGGGGTCGACGCTCCACACTGGTACTGCCACCGCTGAACTCCTCCTTCGAAACGGCCGCCGACCGGACGACGGCAGGGGGCGACGGGACCGGCGGGGGCATGTCCGGGATCCCGGACGCCGAAGACTGTCCCCCCGGAGACCTTGTTCGATATACTGAACGCCGTCCCTATGTGTGAATAACCATGTGGGACTCTATGGCCGGTCGAGCGAAAGGGTCAAGGTCGATGCCTTCTGCGCACGGGGGCGCCCCCGGCAGGAAACCGGAGGCGGGCGGGGCACAGGTCAAGTCGGCGGTACGCACCGTGGAACTGCTGGAGTTCTTCGCCGGCAAACCCGGCATGCACACCCTCGCCGCCGTCCAGGAGGCCGTCGGCTACCCCAAGTCCAGCCTCTACATGCTGCTGCGCACGCTCGTGGAGCTGGGCTGGATCGAGACCGACGCCACCGGCACCCGCTACGGCATCGGCGTGCGCGCCCTGCTGGTGGGCACCTCCTACATCGACGGCGACGAGGTCGTGGCCGCCGCCCGCCCCACCCTGGACCGGCTCTCCGACGACACCACCGAGACCATCCACCTCGCCCGGCTGGACGGCACCAACGTCGTCTACCTCGCCACCCGCCAGTCGCAGCACTACCTGCGCCCCTTCACCCGGGTGGGACGGCGCCTGCCCGCGCACTCCACCTCCCTGGGCAAGGCCCTGCTGGCCACCTACGGCGACGACCGGATCCGCGCGATGCTCCCCGAGACCCTGGCACCACTGACCGAACACACCATCACCGACCGCGAGAAACTCATCGCGGAACTGCACCAGATCCGCGAACAGGGCTACGCGGTCGACCGCGAGGAGAACACCCTGGGACTGAGCTGCTTCGGCGTCGCCATCCCCTACCGCACCCCCGCACGGGACGCCATCAGCTGCTCGGTCCCGGTCGCACGGCTGACACCCGCCCACGAACAGACCATCAAGGACGCCCTGTTCGACGCACGCGACCGGCTCGCCCTGGCCACCCGCCACCTGTGACCCCTCCC
>NZ_JAKMAY010000238.1:0-8909 GCF_022015835.1 Streptomyces sp. ICN903
GCACGGGGCGGTGCGCACGGGCGGCCCGGGCCGCTGCCTATACCCTCGTCGCATGTCGCTCTACGCCGCATACGCCGGAAACCTCGACGCCCGGCTGATGTCCCGCCGCGCCCCGCACTCGCCGCTGCGCGGCACCGGGTGGCTCAGCGGCTGGCGCCTGACCTTCGGCGGCGAGCACATGGGGTGGGAGGGCTCGCTGGCGACCATCGTCGAGGCCCCGAAGGCGACCGTGTTCGTCGCGCTGTACGACATCGCGCCCATGGACGAGGACTCCATGGACCGCTGGGAGGGCGTCGGCATGGACGTCTACCGCCGTATGCGGGTGCGGGTGCACACCCTGGACGGGGACGAGCCGGCCTGGTGCTACGTCCTCAACGGCTACGAGGGCGGGCTGCCCTCGGCCCGCTACCTGGGGGAGATCGCCGACGCGGCGGAGTCGGCCGGGGCGCCCCACGACTACGTGACGGAGCTGCGCAAGCGCCCCTGCTGAGGCCGGCCCGGACGAGCCCCCGCCGGACGGGCCGCCGCGGGTCGATTTCCGGCCACTTCTGTCCGCTTCAGGACATTCCGACCCTCCCGGGTCCGCTTTCGACCGCTTCCGGGACCGCTCCCCCGACACCCGTCTACGCGCGTAGGCGATTACCGGCTACCCTCATCGGCGTGAACGCTTCTGCCACCACCGACTACTCCGGCGCCCCGTACGCCGCCGCCCGCACCGCGGCGGCGCGCCTGCGCGAGCTGACCGGCGCGGAGACCCACGACGTCGCCCTGGTCATGGGCTCGGGCTGGGTGCCGGCCGCCGACGCGCTCGGGGAGCCGGAACACGAGTTCCCGGTCACCGACCTGCCCGGCTTCCCGCCGCCGGCGGTCGAGGGCCACGCCGGAAAGGTCCGCTCGCACCGCCTCGGCGACAAGCGGGCGCTGGTCTTCCTCGGCCGCACCCACTACTACGAGGGCCGTGGCGTCGCGTCCGTCGTCCACGGGATCCGCTCGGCCGTGGCCGCGGGCTGCAAGACCGTCGTACTGACCAACGGCTGCGGCGGACTGCGCCCCGGAATGCGCCCCGGCCAGCCGGTCCTCATCCGGGACCACATCAACCTCACCGGCGTCTCGCCGATCGTCGGCGCCAACTTCGTCGACCTCACCGACCTGTACTCGCCGCGGCTGCGCGCGCTGTGCCAGGAGGTGGACGCCACCCTGGAGGAGGGCGTCTACGTCCAGTTCCCCGGCCCGCACTACGAGACGCCCGCCGAGATCGGCATGGTCCGGGCGATCGGCGGAGACCTGGTGGGCATGTCCACCGTCCTGGAGGCGATCGCCGCCCGCGAGGCGGGTGCCGAGGTGCTGGGCGTCTCCCTGGTCACCAACCTCGCCGCGGGCATGACCGGCGAACCGCTCAACCACGAGGAGGTCCTCCAGGCGGGCCGCGACTCGGCCGCCCGGATGGGCTCGCTGCTGGACAGCGTCCTGCGGCGCATCTGATCCGGCGCCCGGCGGTACGGGCCCCGGGTCCCGGACTCCTCCCCCGGCCCCCGGACGGCCCATCCCGGGGCGGGCCGGGGGAGGAGTCCGGGTACCGGTGGACACCGAGAGCCGCGCGCCCACCGGCGCCGGAGCGCAGCGAAGCGGGAGCGGCGTACGGCGCCGCCCCACAGGCGACACGCGAGAGGCGGAAGAGACCGTGGCAACCGTGCACGAGGACCTGACCGCGCAGGCGCGGTCCTGGCTGGCCGAGGACCCCGACCCGCAGACCCGTGCGGAACTGGCCGCCCTCATCGAGGCCGGCGACCTGGAGGAACTGGAGGACCGCTTCTCGGGCACCCTCCGGTTCGGCACCGCCGGGCTGCGCGGGGAGCTGGGCGCCGGCCCGATGCGGATGAACCGCGCGGTCGTCATCCGCGCGGCCGCCGGGCTCGCGGCCTACCTGCGGGCGCGCGGACACGACGGCGGCCTGGTCGTCGTCGGCTACGACGCCCGCCACCGCAGCGAGGACTTCGCCCGCGACACCGCCGCCGTGATGACCGGCGCCGGCCTGCGGGCGGCCCTGCTGCCCCGCCCGCTGCCCACGCCCGTACTGGCCTTCGCCGTCCGGCACCTGGGCGCCGTCGCGGGCGTCACCGTCACCGCCAGCCACAACCCGCCGCGCGACAACGGCTACAAGGTCTACCTCGGCGGGGGCTCCCAGATCGTGCCGCCCGCCGACGGGGAGATCGCCGACGAGATCGCCTCCATCGGCTCCCTGGCGGACGTCCCGCGCGCCGAGTCCGGCTGGGAGGTGCTCGGCGAGGAGGTCGTGGACGCCTACCTGGAGCGCGCGGCCGGCATCCTCACCCCCGGCGGGCCCCGGGACGTGAAGGTGGTCCACACCTCGCTGCACGGCGTGGGCGGCGCGACGGTCGCCGCCGCCTTCGAGCGCGCGGGCTTCCCCGTGCCGGTGCCGGTGGCCGAACAGGCCGATCCCGACCCGGACTTCCCGACCGTGGCCTTCCCCAACCCGGAGGAGCCCGGGGCGATGGACCTGGCCTTCGCCACGGCCCGCGAGCACCGGCCGGATCTGGTGATCGCCAACGACCCCGACGCCGACCGCTGCGCGGTGGCCGTCCCCGACCCGGAGGCGGACGCGGGCTGGCGGATGCTGCGCGGCGACGAGGTGGGAGCGCTGCTGGCCACCCATCTGGTGCACAAGCGGGCGCGGGGGGCCTTCGCCACCACGATCGTCTCCTCCTCCCTGCTGTCGCGCATCGCACAGGCGGCGGGCCTGCCGTACGCCGAGACGCTGACCGGCTTCAAGTGGCTGGCCCGCACCGACGGGCTGCGCTACGCCTACGAGGAGGCGCTGGGCTACTGCGTCGACCCCGAGGGCGTGCGCGACAAGGACGGCGTCACGGCGGCACTGCTCGTCGCGGAGCTGGCCGCCGAGCTGAAGGAGAGCGGGCGCTCCCTGACGGAGCTGCTGGACGACATCGCGGTGGAGTACGGGCTGCACGCCACCGACCAGCTCTCGGTGCGGGTGGAGGACCTGTCCGTGATCGCCGGTGCGATGCGCCGGCTGCGCCAGGCGCCGCCCGCCGTGCTGGCCGGTCTGACGGTCACCTCGGCCGAGGACCTGAGCCGGGGGAGCGAGGCCCTGCCGCCGACGGACGGCCTGCGCTACCGGCTGGCGGGCGACCCCCGGCAGCGGGTGGCCGGCGCCCGGATCGTCGTCCGCCCCAGCGGCACGGAGCCGAAGCTGAAGTGCTACCTGGAGGTGGTCGTCTCCGTGGCGGACGCCTCGGACCTGGCCGCGGCCCGCGCCACGTCGCGGGAGGTACTGGGCGCCCTCAGGACGGACCTCGCCGCCGCCGCGGGGATCTGAGCCCGGCGGCGTTCTCCGGCCCCGGGGCGCGCCCCGGGGCCGGAAGCCGTCAGCCCAGGAACAGCAGGAGCAGCAGGGCCGCCCCGCCGGCCACCGCCGGGACGAGGACCTCGTAGGCCCAGCGGACGCTCGGGGCGCCCTGCGCGCCCTCGTCGGAGGCGTGTCGCTCGGCCAGGGCGCGGATCTCGTCGATCGCCTGGTCCGCCTGGGCCCGGTAGCCGCTGCCGCCGGACAGCCCCGTGGCGAACACCGATCCGTGACCCGACAGGTTCACCGAGGAGTTGCCGCCCCCCTGGCTCTGCCGCAGCGCCTTCTTGCGCTGGCGCAGCGAGACCGGGATCGCCCACATCTGGTACTTGCCGTCGCCCGCGAAGACCTCGGCGGAGTACGCGGCCCGTACGCCCTCGACCGACGCCCACGGCAGCGTGATCGTGCGGAAGGGGTTGCGCACCCGCAGCCGCTCGCGCCCCGCGTACACGGCGGGCCGCAGGGAGAAGGCGAAGATCAGCGGCACGAGGGCCACCAGCGCGGCCAGCGAGAGCCACCGGGTGCGGCCCTCGCCGCTGACGATCCCGTCGGCGGCGAGCAGCACGACGAGCGCCATCAGCAGCGTGCCCCCCACCATCCCCATGGTCGAGCGGTAGGTGTGGTCCGCGTACCCGGTCTGCTCACTCATGCCTCCGATTCTGCACGACCGCGCCGCACGGGTGTCCGGCCGGTGGACGCTCACGGGCCGGTCGCGGGTCCGCTCACCGGCCCGCTCGTGGGCCCGCCGTACGTCCGGCCGGGATACGGGGAGGGGGATGACAGTTTGCTACGCGCGTAGATATGCTCCTCTGGTGACCATGCCTGCCTCGTCTCCCACCGCACCCGCCGCACCGCCTCCCGCCGCGCCCCCCGCACTGGCGGACGCGACCGCCTCCGACGCCGCGCTGCGCCGCTTCCTGCACGGCCTGCCCGGGGTCGACGCGGTCGGCCTCGAAGCCCGCGCGGCCCAGCTCGGCACCCGTTCGATCAAGACCACGGCGAAGGCGTACGCCATCGACCTCGCCATCTCGATGATCGACCTGACGACCCTGGAGGGCGCCGACACCCCGGGCAAGGTCCGGGCGCTGTGCGCCAAGGGCGTCAACCCCGATCCCACCGACCGCACCGTGCCGAAGGTCGCCGCGATCTGCGTCTACCCGGACATGGTGGCCACCGCCCGGCAGGCCCTGGACGCCGGCGGCGGGCAGGACGTCAAGGTCGCCTCCGTGGCCACCGCCTTCCCCTCCGGCCGCGCCGCGCTGAACGTCAAACTGGCGGACACCCGCGACGCGGTGCTGGCCGGAGCCGACGAGATCGACATGGTGATCGACCGGGGCGCCTTCCTCTCCGGCCGCTACATGAAGGTCTTCGAGGAGATCCGGGCCGTGAAGCAGGCGTGCGCCCGCGCCGACCGCGAGGACGCGCACCTGAAGGTGATCTTCGAGAACGGCGAGCTGTCCACCTACGACAACATCCGCCGCGCCTCCTGGCTGGCGATGCTCGCCGGAGCCGACGTCATCAAGACCTCCACCGGCAAGGTCGCGGTCAACGCCACCCCGGCGAACACCCTGGTGATGCTGGAGGCCGTCCGCGACTTCCGCGCCGCCACCGGAACCCAGATCGGGGTCAAGCCCGCGGGCGGCATCCGCACCGCCAAGGACGCGATCAAATATCTGGTGATGGTGAACGAGGTCCTCGGCGACGACTGGCTGCACCCCGACTGGTTCCGCTTCGGCGCCTCCAGTCTCCTCAACGACCTGCTGATGCAGCGCCAGAAGCTGACCACCGGGCGCTACTCCGGCCCCGACTACGTGACGGTGGACTGATCACGATGAGCCCCATGTTCGAGTACGCCCCCGCGCCCGAGTCCCGCGCCGTGGTGGACATCGCCCCCTCCTACGGCCTGTTCGTCGACGGTGAGTTCCGCGAGGCCGCGGGCGGCAGGACCTTCAAGACCGTCTCGCCGTCCACCGAGGAGGTCCTGACGGAGGTCGCCCACGCCGGCGCCGAGGACGTGGACGCCGCCGTGGCAGCCGCCCGCCGCGCCTTCACCTCCTGGTCCGCGCTGCCCGGCGCCGAGCGCGCCAAGTACCTGTTCCGCATCGCCCGGATCATCCAGGAGCGCTCGCGCGAGCTGGCCGTCCTGGAAACCCTGGACAACGGCAAGCCGATCCGCGAGACCCGCGACGCGGACCTGCCGCTGGTCGCCGCGCACTTCTTCTACCACGCGGGCTGGGCCGACAAGCTGGCCCACGCCGGCTACGGGCCGGACCCGAGGCCGCTGGGCGTGGCCGCCCAGGTCATCCCGTGGAACTTCCCGCTGCTGATGCTGGCCTGGAAGGTCGCCCCGGCACTGGCCTGCGGCAACACCGTGGTCCTCAAGCCCGCCGAGACCACCCCGCTGTCGGCGCTGTTCTTCGCGGACGTCTGCCGCCAGGCGGGGCTGCCGAAGGGTGTCGTCAACATCCTCACCGGCGACGGCTCCACGGGAGCGGCGCTGGTGGCGCACGAGGGCGTCGACAAGGTCGCCTTCACCGGCTCCACCGCCGTGGGCAAGCAGATCGCGCGCACGGTCGCCGGGACGCGCAAGAAGCTCACCCTGGAGCTGGGCGGCAAGGGCGCCAACATCGTCTTCGACGACGCGCCGATCGACCAGGCCGTCGAGGGCATCGTGAACGGCATCTACTTCAACCAGGGCCAGGTGTGCTGCGCGGGCTCGCGCCTGCTGGTCCAGGAGTCGGTGCAGGAGGAGCTGCTGGAGGCGCTGCGGCGCAGGCTGTCCACCCTGCGGGTGGGCGACCCGCTGGACAAGAACACCGACGTCGGCGCGATCAACTCCGCCGAGCAGCTCGCCCGCATCACCGAACTCGCCGACAGCGGCGAGGCCGAGGGCGCCGAGCGGTGGTCCCCGGCGTGCGAACTGCCCGAGCGGGGCTTCTGGTTCGCGCCGACGGTCTTCACGAACGTCACCCAGGCCCACCGGATCGCCCGCGAGGAGATCTTCGGCCCCGTGCTGTCGGTGCTGAGCTTCCGCACCCCGGACGAGGCGGTGGCCAAGGCGAACAACTCGCAGTACGGCCTGTCCGCCGGCGTGTGGACGGAGAAGGGCTCCCGCATCCTGGCGATGGCAGGCAGGCTCCGGGCCGGCGTGGTGTGGGCCAACACGTTCAACAAGTTCGACCCGACCTCGCCGTTCGGCGGCTACAGGGAGTCGGGCTTCGGCCGCGAGGGCGGCCGTCACGGTCTGGAGGCGTACCTCGATGTCTGAGCAGTCCGGCAACACCGGCGGCGCCGCGCGCGCACGCCTGGGCGTCCTGAAGACCTACAAGCTGTTCGTCGGGGGCAGGTTCCCCCGGTCCGAGAGCGGACGGGTGTACGAGGTGACCGACACACGCGGCAACTGGCTGGCCAACGCCCCGCTCGCCTCCCGCAAGGACGCCCGGGACGCGGTGGTCGCGGCCCGCAAGGCGTTCGGCCCCTGGTCGGGGGCGACGGCCTACAACCGCGGCCAGATCCTCTACCGGATCGCCGAGATGCTGGAGGGCCGCCGCGAGCAGTTCGCCGCGGAGGTGGCCGCCGCCGAGGGGCTGTCGAGGGCGAAGGCCGCGGCCCGGGTGGACGCGGCGATCGACCGCTGGGTGTGGTACGCGGGCTGGTCCGACAAGATCGCCCAGGTCGCGGGCGGGGCGAACCCCGTCGCGGGCCCGTACTTCAACCTCTCCACGCCGGAGCCGACCGGTGTGGTCGCCGTGCTCGCCCCGCAGGAGTCCTCGCTCCTGGGCCTGGTCTCGGTGCTGGCCCCGGTGATCGTCGGCGGCAACACGGCCGTCGTCGTGGCGAGCGAGCGGGCGCCGCTGCCCGCCCTGTCCCTGGCCGAGGTGCTGGCCACCTCCGACCTGCCCGGCGGGGTGGTCAACGTCCTGTCCGGGCGGACGGCCGAGATCGCCGCGCCGCTCGCCGCCCACAGCGACGTCAACGCGATCGACCTGGCGGGCGCGGACGCGGATCTGGCGAAGGAGCTGGAGACGGCCGCCGCCGACAACCTCAAGCGGGTGCTGCGCCCGGCGGACGCGACCTCCGACTGGTCGGCCGACCCCGGCACCAGGCGGATGCTGGCCTTCACCGAGACCAAGACCGTCTGGCACCCCGTCGGGGTCTGACGGTCCGTCCGGGGCCGTTCCTCTCCCGGGGGGCGGTCCCGGACGGACGCCTTCCCGGCCGGGCGCCCGCTCAGCCGGGCAGCAGCCCCGCCACCGGGCCCGTCACCGGCAGGGTGCGGACCGTGCCTCCCTCGCTGACCGGCCCCGTGACGGCCCCGGTGCTCACCGGCTTGAAGTCGGCGATCTGGGTGCCGACCGTGTTGTCCAGCGGGTCGACGCCCGTGCCCGCCAGCGGATTGATCCGCGCGTCCTTGAGCGGGCGCACCGCACCGGCCGTCGCGTGCTCGGTGGCTCCCACGCCCTCGGCCAGACCGCGTGCGCTCGGCCCGAGCGAGTCCGGCGAGAGCGCCGAGGTCAGCCCCGACAGCCGCACGGGCGCCTCGGCGCCCTGCCCGGGAGCCGCTGCCGCCGCCCCCGCGCCCGAAGCCACCGCGGCCCCGACCGCGGAGACGGTCAACCCGGCGCGCAGCAGGGCTCGCTGGACGCCGCTGCTCCCCGCTTGCCTCTCCCGTGCGTGACGGCGGCGCTGAGCGGTCATCGGTACACCTACCCAAGAGAACTCGAAGACTGTGTCCGTACGGTGACGCAGCGTATACGAGCCGGGCGTCACACGCACACGCGCACCGGCGCACCCGTGGATGGCCGACAATGGTCTTCCGTGAGCTCCCACGACACCGCCCGCGTGATCCTGCTGACCGGCCCCTCGGGTGCCGGCAAGTCCTCGCTCGCCGCCCGCACCGGGCTGCCCGTACTGCGCCTGGACGACTTCTACAAGGAGGCCGGCGACCCGTCCCTCCCCCGGCTCGCCGGCGGCGACCGGGTGGACTGGGACCATCCCGGCTCCTGGGACGCCGACGCGGCGGTGGCCGCGATCGAGGCCCTGTGCGGGAGCGGCCGGGCCGCCGTCCCGGTGTACGACATCTCCACGAGCTCCCGGACCGGCGAGGACGCACTGGACCTGCGCGGCGCGCGCCTGTTCGTCGCCGAGGGGATATTCGCCGCCGAGATCACCGCGCGCTGTCTCGAACTCGGCCTGCTGGCCGACGCGTTGTGCCTGCGCGGGCGTCCCTCCACCACCTTCCGGCGGCGGCTGGTGCGCGATGTGCGCGAGGGCCGCAAGTCGCTGCCCGTCCTGGTGCGCCGCGGCTGGGCCCTGATGCGCGCCGAGGGCGGAATCGTCGCGCGCCATGTCGCCCTGGGCGCCCACGCCTGCGGCCGGGACGAGGCATTGGCGCGGATCGAGGCGCTCGGCGCGCATCAGGGGCGTACGCGAGGGAGCGAGCGCCGGGGGGCCGTACACGCGTGAGAGCGGGCCCGGTCGGCCCCCCCCGGCCGACCCGGCCCGCTCCCGGAGCACCCCCGTGCTC
>NZ_JAKMAY010000239.1:0-8906 GCF_022015835.1 Streptomyces sp. ICN903
GGTCCGGGGGTGGGGAGGCGGTCACTCACCTCCCCATTGTCGCGCGGAGCGCCCCGGCGTACGCAGGCCCCCGCGCGCCCCTGCGTCCGGGTGGCTTCCGGGCTGCTTCCGGGCCGCCTCCGGCTTACCGGACTTCCCGGGCTTCCCCCACCCCTCTGCCGTCCGCCTCCGCCTTCCGCCAACGCCGTCCGCCTCTGCCTTCCGCCAACGCCGTCCGCCTCCGCCTTCCGCTACGCCGCCGAGGCGGAAGGCGCCGGCGACGGCCTCCGGCAGCCCTCCTGACCCGCTATCGCCTCCTGGAGATCACCCTGCCGGAACTCGCCCAGCGCCTTCTCCACCTCGCCGAACTGCTTGGGAAGCTTGTCCATCTCCCCGGCGATGTCCTGCAGCCCGTCGGCGAACTCCGACTGGTCCTTCTCGTTCAGGGCCTCGGCCCGCTCACGGAGGTCCGCGTACGTGGCCGACAGCGCGTCGAGCCGCTTGATCGCGTTCTTCTGGATCCGGGCGCCGTCCTCCAGCGGCGGAACACCCGCCTTGCGCACGGCGGTGGACAGGGCCTTGTAGGCGGTGGAGAGATCGCCGAAGGCCTCCACGTCGGTCTTCTTGACCTCCTCGGGAGCCTTGTCCCCCTCGGTGATCCGCGCGAGTGCCTGGTTGGCGCCGTCGATGGTCTTGTTCTGCTTCTGCAGCGAGCCGCAGTACTCCTGGGCCCACCGCTCGGCCTTCTCGTTGCCCTCGTCGCCGCACCCGCTCAGGGCGAGCACGAGCACCGCGGTGCCGGACAGCGCGGCAGCAAGCTTCTTGTTCACTCCGGATCGATCCCTTCGTGGGTGTTCGGCCCGGAACATACACGCAGGAGGTTCACCGGCCGTGGACCGGTGGAGTGAATAGTTCATATTGAGGGCTTGGATACCCATTTGTGTTGAGCGCATCTCACATGGCCCGCCCCGGCACATGGCGGTGGGCGGCGCCCTGGAGCACCGCCCACCGCCATGTGCCGAGGACTCCCGTACGGAGCCCCGGCCGACCCCGCTACGACCCGCTAAGGCGCCGCCACCGGAGCCCCGGGCTCGGAGGGGCCCGACGGTCCCGACGGGCCCGGCGTGTCAGGGGAGCCGGAGGGATCCGACGGTCCGGAAGTGCGTCCGGCAGTGCCGCCGACGTCCTTCCCGCCGCCTTCGCCTTCCCCACCGCCTTCGTCGCCTTCGCCGCCGACCGCGATACCGCGCCGCTTGGAGACGTAGACCGCCCCGATGATGACGCCGAGGGCGAGGACCGCGATGGCGGCCCGCGCGCCGGCGCTGGCGTCGTCGCCGTAGCTGAGCTGCACCACGGCGGGCGCGATCAGCAGCGCCACCAGGTTCATCACCTTCAGCAGCGGGTTGATCGCGGGGCCCGCGGTGTCCTTGAACGGGTCGCCGACCGTGTCGCCGATGACCGTCGCGGCGTGCGCCTCGCTGCCCTTGCCGCCGTGGTGGCCGTCCTCGACCAGCTTCTTGGCGTTGTCCCAGGCCCCGCCGGAGTTGGCGAGGAAGACCGCCATCAGCGTGCCCGCGCCGATGGCGCCGGCGAGGAACGAGCCGAGCGCACCGACGCCGAGCGTGAAGCCGACGGCTATGGGCGCCATGACGGCCAGCAGACCGGGTGTGGCCAGCTCGCGCAGCGCGTCCTTGGTGCAGATGTCCACCACCCGGCCGTACTCGGGCTTCTCGCTGTAGTCCATGATCCCGGGCCGCTCGCGGAACTGGCGCCGCACCTCGAAGACCACCGAGCCCGCCGACCGGGAGACGGCGTTGATCGCCAACCCGGAGAAGAGGAACACGACGGAGGCCCCGAGGATCAGGCCGACCAGGTTGTTCGGCTGCGAGATGTCCAGGCTCAGGCCCAGCTCGCCTGCCCGGGCGCCCACGTCCGACACCGCGCCGGCGATCGCGTCGCGGTAGGAGCCGAAGAGGGCCGCGGCGGCCAGTACCGCGGTGGCGATGGCGATGCCCTTGGTGATGGCCTTGGTGGTGTTGCCCACCGCGTCGAGGTCGGTGAGCACCTGAGCGCCCGCGCCCTCGACGTCGCCGGACATCTCGGCGATGCCCTGGGCGTTGTCGGAGACCGGGCCGAAGGTGTCCATCGCGACGATGACGCCGACGGTGGTGAGCAGGCCGGTGCCCGCGAGGGCGACGGCGAACAGCGCCAGCATGATGGAGGCGCCGCCCAGCAGGAAGGCGCCGTAGACGCTGAGCGCGATCAGCAGCGCCGTGTAGACGGCGGACTCCAGACCGATGGAGATGCCGGAGAGGACCACGGTGGCGGGGCCGGTCAGCGAGGTCTTGCCGATGTCGCGCACGGGCCTGCGGCTCGGTTCGGTGAAGTAGCCGGTGAGCTGCTGGATCAGCGCGGCGAGCACGATGCCGATGGCGACCGAGACCAGGGCGAAGACGCGCGGGTCGCCGTCGTGGCCGGCGATGGCGGTGTCGGTGACGCCCTCCAGCTCGCCGAAGCTGCCCGGCAGGTGGACGAACGCCGCGACGGCCACCAGGACCAGGGAGATCACCGCGGAGATGAAGAAGCCGCGGTTGATGGCGGTCATGCCGCTGCGGTCGGCGCGGCGCGGCGCGACCGCGAAGACGCCGATCATGGCGGTGAGGACGCCGATCGCCGGGACGAGCAGGGGAAAGGCCAGCCCCGAGTCGCCGAAGGCGACCGTGCCCAGGATGAGCGCGGCCACCAGGGTGACGGCGTAGGACTCGAAGAGGTCGGCGGCCATGCCCGCGCAGTCGCCGACGTTGTCGCCGACGTTGTCCGCGATGGTGGCGGCGTTGCGCGGATCGTCCTCGGGGATGCCCTGCTCGACCTTGCCGACGAGGTCCGCGCCCACGTCGGCGGCCTTGGTGAAGATGCCGCCGCCCACCCGCATGAACATCGCGATCAGGGCGGCTCCCAGACCGAAGCCCTCCAGCACCTTGGGCGCGTCGGCGGCGTACACGAGCACCACGACGGCGGCCCCGAGCAGACCGAGGCCGACGGTGAACATGCCGACGACCCCGCCCGTACGGAAGGCGATCTTCATCGCCCGGTGCGAGACCTCGGTCAGGTCCTTCGCGGGTTCTCCCTCACCGGGAGTGGCCTCCCGGGCGGCGGCCGCGACCCGTACGTTGCTGCGTACGGCCAGCCACATGCCGATATAGCCGGTGGCCGCCGAGAAAGCGGCACCGACCAGGAAGAACGCCGAGCGTCCGATTCGCTGGCCCATCCCGTCGGCCGGGAGCAACATCAACAGGAAGAAGACCGCTACGGCGAATATGCCGAGGGTGCGCAACTGCCGTGCGAGGTAGGCGTTCGCACCTTCCTGTACGGCGGATGCGATCTTCTTCATGCTTTCGGTGCCCTCGCCCGCGGCGAGCACTTGACGTACCAGCACCACGGCGACCGCCAGGGCTGCCGCGGCGACGAGCGCGATCACCAGCACCAGGCCGCGATTGCCGCTGGTGAGCACGGCATCGGCCAGTTGTAGCCGGTTCTGGAAAGGGGTGTGGTGCCCCGCCATTCGTCCTCCTTGACGTTTGGCACATGGGCGCGCGCAAGCACGCTCAGGCGTCCTGCTGCAAAGATGTGGACGGATTGTAGGGAGCTGCTTCGGCTCACAACAGAGTGCGGTATTTCCTGCCGTCCCGCACCCGCAAAGATCGAATAGCGGGCACCGGAAATAATTCCCCTGAACGGCCGGGATATTCCTCTCCGGCGGCACGGGGGAAAAGATCTCGGAATACCGGGGGAGCTCCCGGGCGGAGGTCGGAGGCGGACGTACGCAGGTCGGACACGGCGGAGCGGGAACGGCCGGGAGTGGCCCGGTCCCGCGTCCGGCCCGGGCCGGTCCGGCGTCCGGCCCGGGCCGGGCGTGGAGCGGGCCGGGCCGGAGGTGGAGCGGGCCGGGCGAGACGGGCGGAGTGGTCCGGACGGAGCCGGACATGAGACAGGCGCCCCGGGAAGGGGCGCCTGGGCCGGCCCGAGAGGACCGGGGAGCCGGGGGCCGGCCGTCACGCGGGCGGACCCGCACGGGACGGTCAGTCGAGCGGCTCGGGGTTGGTCGGCCAGCTCATGCGGATCAGGCCGCCGCGCTCGTCGGCGGTCACCTCGACGTCGTCCACCAGCCCGCTGATCACCGCGAGCCCCATGTCGACCTCGTCGTCGCCCTCGGCGCCGTCCCCGCTCCCGGGGGAGGCGTGGGCCCCGCCCAGCGCCGCCTGGGGAACGTCGTCGCCCACCTCGATGCGGAAGACCTTCTCGTCCTCGGTCAGCGCCACCCGGACGGGTGTGTCGAGACCGTGGCCGACATGGAGGCCGACCGCTCTGCTGCACGCCTCGCCCACCGCGAGCCGTACCTCGTCCAGTACGGCGTCGTCGACACCGGCCCGGCGCGCGACGGCGGCCGCCACCAGACGCGCCGTCCTCACATGCTCGGGCAACGCGCTGAAGCGCAGTTCGACGGTGGCCATGCCATCCCCCTCGGTAATGCCTGCGGTCACCCGGTGACCTGGTGCCTGACGGCCGTTCAGGGGCGCCGGACCGGTCAGGTGCCGGTCCGGCGCCCCTGAGCGCCTTGTGCGAGCTCGTTCGGCCCGGCTCTCAGTCGGTGGCCGCCACGGCCTCGTCGACCGAGGTGTGGATGGGGAACACCTTGGTCAGGCCGGTGATGCGGAAGATCTTGAGAATGCGCTCCTGGTTGCAGACCAGGCGCAGAGATCCCTCGTGGGCGCGCACGCGCTTGAGTCCGCCGACGAGCACACCGAGGCCGGTGGAGTCGAGGAAGTCAACGCCCTCCATGTCCACGACCAGGTGGTAGCTGCCGTCGTTCACCAGCTCGACCAGCTGCTCGCGCAGCTTGGGCGCGGTGTATACATCGATCTCGCCACCCACCGAGACGATCGTGCGATCGCCGACGGTACGGGTCGACAGGGACAGGTCCACAGATCCTCCAGCACCTTGCTATCGAGCGGTCCGCCCCCTTGGCGCCTCCCCACCGGAAGGTGAGGACGGGCCATCCCCACCGGACGTGGGGAGGTCGTCTCCCCGCCGAAGGTAGAGGACGGATCGGCAGCCGCAGAAGCATTCAATCACTTACCCGGGGGCCTGCACGACGCCTTGCGACCATTGTCCGTCGCGCCGGTGACACACTCGATTCCGATGGCCACCGACCACCGTGCGACGTCCGCAGGCACACGCCCCCCGTCCCCGTCTCCCCGAACGGTCCTCGAAAGCCTTGCCGCGGGGGCGGACCGGGCCGTGCGCATCACCCATGTGGAGCACCTGCCCCCGCGGAACGGTCGTCATGCGGAATGGCCTGCTCAGATTCGGCCGGAAGTGGTCGATGCGATCCGCGCCGCGGGCATCGACCGTCCGTGGGAACACCAGGCCCGTGCCGCCGAGCACGCGCTGCGGGGGGAATCCGTGGTGGTCGCCACCGGCACGGCGTCGGGCAAGTCGCTGGCCTACCTGGCCCCGGTGCTCAACGTGCTGCTGGAGGGCGCGCGGGCCCCGAACGGGCGCGGCGCCACCACCCTCTACCTCGCTCCGACCAAGGCACTGGCCTCCGACCAGCGGCGGGCCGTGAGAGAGCTGGCCGCGCCGCTGGGCAGCGCCGTCCGCCCGGCGGTCTACGACGGGGACACCCCCGTCGAGGAGCGCGAGTGGGTGCGCCGGTACGCCAACCACGTGCTCACCAACCCCGACATGCTGCACCGGGGGATACTCCCCGCCCACCCCCGCTGGGCCTCCTTCCTGCGCGCTCTGCGCTATGTGGTCGTCGACGAGTGCCACACCTACCGCGGCGTGTTCGGCTCGCACGTCGCCCAGGTGCTGCGCCGGCTGCGGCGTGTGTGCGCCCGCCACGGCTCCGAGCCGGTCTTCCTGCTGGCCTCCGCGACCGCCGCCGAGCCGGGTGAGGCGGCCACCCGCCTCACCGGCCTGCCCGTCACCGAGATCACCCAGGACGCCTCCCCGCGCGGCGAGGTGGTCTTCGCCCTCTGGGAGCCCCCGCTGACGGAGATGCACGGCGAGCGCGGCGCCCCCGTGCGGCGGACCGCCACCGCCGAGGCCGCCGACCTTCTGACCGACCTCGCCGTCCAGGGCGTGCGGACCGTCGCCTTCGTACGCTCCCGGCGCGGCGCCGAGCTGATCTCGGTGATCACCCGAGAGCGGCTGTCGGAGGTGGACCGCGCCCTGGCGGGGCGGATCGCCGCCTACCGGGGCGGCTATCTGCCGGAGGAACGCCGCGCCCTGGAGCGGTCCCTGCACTCCGGTGAACTCCTCGGGCTGGCCGCCACCACCGCGCTCGAACTCGGCATCGACGTGTCCGGCCTCGACGCCGTGATCCTGGCCGGCTACCCCGGCACCCGCGCCTCCCTGTGGCAGCAGGCCGGACGCGCCGGGCGGGCGGGCCAGGGCGCCCTGGCCGTCCTCGTCGCCCGGGACGACCCGCTGGACACCTACCTCGTCCACCACCCCGACGCGATCTTCCGCCGTCCCGTGGAGTCCACCGTCCTGGATCCGGACAACCCCTACGTCCTCACCCCCCATCTGTGCGCCGCGGCGGCGGAGGTACCTCTCACCGAGGCGGACTTCGAGTTGTTCGGACCGTCCGTGCCCGAGCTGATGCCGCTCCTGGAGCGGCGCGGACTGCTGCGCCGCCGGGGGACCGGCTGGTACTGGACCCGCCGCGAGCGGGCCGCCGACCTCACCGACATCCGCGGCCAGGGCGGCCGGCCCGTCCAGGTGGTGGAGGACGGCACCGGGCGGCTGCTGGGCACGGTCGACGCCGCGGCGGCCCACACCACCGTCCACGACGGCGCGGTCCACCTCCACCAGGGCCGCACCTACGTGGTCCGCCGCCTCGACCTGGAGGACTCGGTCGCCCTGGTGGAGGAGGCGAGCCCGCCCTGGACGACGATGGCCAGGGACACCACCTCGGTCTCCGTGCTGGAGACCGAGACCGAGATCCCGTGGGGCCGGGCACGGCTGTGCTTCGGCTCCGTCGAGGTCACCAACCAGGTCGTCTCCTATCTGCGCCGCAGGCTCGTCACCGGCGAGGTGCTCGGCGAGTCCAAGCTGGACCTGCCGCCGCGCACCCTGCGCACCCGCGCGGTGTGGTGGACGGTCACCGAGGACCAGCTCGACGACGCCCGGATCGGCCCCGAGGTGCTGCCCGGCGCCCTGCACGCCGCCGAGCACGCCTCCATCGGCATGCTGCCGCTCTTCGCCACCTGCGACCGCTGGGACATCGGCGGGGTCTCGGTGCCGCTGCACCCCGACACCCTGCTGCCGACGGTCTTCGTCTACGACGGGCACCCCGGCGGCGCCGGCTTCGCCGAACGCGCCTTCCACACCGCCCGCGACTGGCTGACCGCGACCCGCCGGGCCATCGCCGCATGCGAGTGCGACAGCGGCTGCCCGTCGTGCATCCAGTCGCCCAAGTGCGGCAACGGCAACGATCCCCTGCACAAGCGGGGCGCGGTACGGCTCCTCACGGAGCTGCTGCGGCAGGCCCCGCCCGAGCCCTCACCCCTGCGGAGTACGGACCCGCCCGCACCCGCACCGTGAGATCCGCGATCTCCTCCTGCACCTGGCAGCGCACCACCCTCGCCCGCTGCGCGGCGGCCACCCGCCGCGCGGCGTCGCACGCCTCCTGCCCGCCCCGAAGAGCGTGGTCGGCCGCCGCGAGCGCCGCCGCGTCCGCCGCCGCGCCCGCGCGATGGCGTGTGACGACGGCCTGCCCCAGTGCCAGTACGCCCGCCGACACCGCGCACAGCACCAGTCCGCACAGCGCGGCCCATACCGTGGCCGATCCCCGCTCTCCGGAGCGGACGCCGCCGCGAGGTGGCCGGCGGTCACCCCGGTTCCGCATACGCCACCGCCTCGGCCTCCAGTTCCACCCCCAGCGGGCCGGGGCCGGCCGCCCTCGCCGTGACCCGTACCCGCACCAGCTCGCCCTCCCGGGACGTCCGCAGTCCCGCTCCCCGCGGGGCGACCTCCCGCACGGCCCGGTGGATCCTCTCGGGCGGCTCGCCCCTCGCCGCCGCCCGCGCTCCCGCGCCCGCCGCGTCCACACAGCGGACCTGTGCGACCACCGCCGCACCGCCCCACAGCAGCAGCCCGAGCAGCGCGACCAGGGAGGGCACCACCACGGCGGTCTCCGCGGTGACATAACCCCGGTCCCGCCTCTCAGAAGCCCGCATCGAGCGCCCTCTCGATCAGCTGCCGCATCGCCGTGGAGACCGGGCCGCTGGTGACGATCTTGTAGAGCACCGCCGCGAAACCCGCGGCGGCGATCGTGCCCACCGCGTACTCCGCGGTGCTCATCCCCGCCTGTGCGTTCCGGCCCCGGGCTCCGCGCGCCCTTCGGCCGATCCACGCCGCCGTCCGCGTCCGCCCGCTCCGTCCCCGCGACACCCGTGTCCGTACCGCTCGTGCCCGCACCGCTCGTCCTTCCGTCGATCGTCCCCGCATGACCCGTCTCCTCCGTCTCGCCGTCCGTCCTGTCGCCCGCGCCCGCCACGGGCGCGTCCCGTACCGCGCGGTTCACAGCAGCGACCGCGCCAGACCGATGACCACCGGAACCACACCCGCCAGCAGGAAGGCGGGCAGAAAGCACAGTCCCAGCGGCCCGGTGACCAGAACCGCGGCCCGCCGTGCCCGCTCGGTGGCCGCCCGGGCCCGCTGTGCCCGGCACTCGGCGGCCAGCCGGCCCACCGGTTCCACCGCGGGCACACCGGTCGTCGCCGCCCGTTCCATGCACCGGGCCAGCTCCGCCGCTCCCGGCAGTTCGCCCAGCCGCGCCCAGACGGCCAACGGGTCTCCGCCGAGCCTCAGTTCGGCCGAGGCTCGCACCAGTCCCCCACCGAGGGGACCGCCCACCG
>NZ_JAKMAY010000024.1:0-34192 GCF_022015835.1 Streptomyces sp. ICN903
CGCCCAGTGTCCCCGCCCGCCCCGGCCCCGCGTACGGGCACGACGGCGTACGGGCACGACGGCCGGACCCCGCGGGACGCATGGGACACGCGGGGTCGATGTGGCTCACGAGGGGGAGGGCGTCAGGTGCGGTCGACGGCTACCGGACGGCCTCCAGCATGTCCGTGCAGCCGAGCGCGTCGGCGATCTCGGTCAGCGCGTCCTCGGAGGTCAGCGAGAGCAGCGCGGTGCCGTCCATGCCGAAGTCGGCCAGCAGCTCGACGTCGCCGACCGGCCCCGCCGGAGCGGTGCCGGCGGCCTGCGCGGACACGCCCACCTCGTCCTCGTCGTCCTCCGTGTCGCTCGGCGGCTCGCCGTCCTCCGTGCCGTCGAGGTCCACGAGGAGGTCGAGATCCTCCTCGCCGCCCGGTTCGCGGCCGAGGAGTTCGTCGGTGAGCAGGATCTCCCCGTAGGAGCTGCGTGCGGCCGCGGCCGCGTCCGAGACGAAGATGCGGGGATCCTCCTCGCCCTCCACCCGGACGACGCCGAACCAGACGCCCTCCTGTTCGATGCAGACCAGGACCGGCTCATCGTCCTCGGCGGCCTCCCGGGCCAGGTCGGCGAGATCGGCCAGGGTCTCGACCTCGTCGAGTTCCGTGTCGCTCGCTTCCCAGCCGTCTTCGGTGCGCGCGAGCAGTGCGGCGAAGTACACCGTGACTCTCCCACTGGTTTCAGGTGCCCGAGTGCTGACGGGACCGCGCCCCGCCCAATCGGAATCGTGGCAGAAACCGGCGCCGAGCGAGAGGTCTTCGACCGTGCGTCGCGTGGGTGTTGCGCCGGACTACCAGCGAAATGTCCTCATCCGCATCGCCTGGCGCATGCGTGCGGCGCGGGCGCGGCGCGGCTGCACCCGTTCGCGCAGCGCCTTGGCCTCGTTCAGTTCGCGCAGGAAGACCGCCCGGCGGCGGCGGCGCTCCGCGTCGTCGTCCTGGGCCGTCTGGGCCGCCTGGGCCGCGGAGCCGCCGGCGGCCCGGGTGCCCGTGCGGCGCTCCCCGGACCCCCGGCGGTCCCGCCGGCCCTGGCCCTGGCCCCGCTGGTCCTCGCGTATGAGCGCCCGACGGTCGTCGGGGGTGTCGTCGTGCTGCCTCGGTCCGGTCATACGGCCCACCTCCGGTCGTACCTGTTCACTGTCCCCCGAAATGGCGCCTGTACGCCAGTGCGAGCCGGGAAAGCGGCTCGGCTACTGTCGATGGCATGCGGATTCACGTCGTCGACCACCCGCTGGTGGCGCACAAACTCACCACGCTGCGCGACGAGCGCACCGACTCCCCGACCTTCCGGCGCCTCGCCGACGAGCTGGTGACCCTGCTCGCCTACGAGGCCACCCGGGACGTGCGCACCGAGACGGTCGGCATCCGGACCCCGGTGACGGCCACCACGGGCGTGCGGCTGTCCCACCCGCGCCCCCTGGTGGTGCCGATCCTGCGGGCCGGGCTGGGGATGCTCGACGGGATGGTGCGGCTGCTGCCGACCGCCGAGGTGGGTTTCCTGGGCATGATCCGCGACGAGCGCACCCTCCAGGCGTCCACGTACGCCACCCGGATGCCCGACGACCTCTCCGGGCGCCAGGTGTACGTCCTGGACCCGATGCTGGCGACCGGCGGCACGCTGGTGGCGGCGATCCGGGAGCTGATCCGGCGCGGCGCCGACGACGTCACGGCGCTCTGCCTGCTGGCGGCGCCCGAGGGCGTGGAGCTGATGGAGCGCGAGCTGGCGGGCACGCCGGTGACGGTGGTGACCGCCTCGGTCGACGAGCGGCTCAACGAGGACGGCTACATCGTCCCCGGCCTGGGCGACGCGGGCGACCGGATGTACGGGACGGCCGGCTGACCCGGCCGCCGTACCCGCCCGCCGGGGCGCCTACCGGCAGGCCGACGCGGAGGGCGAGGGGGAGGGGGAGGCCAGGGCCGCCATGGCCTTGCGCACGTCCTTCTCCCCGGCCAGGGCCTTGAACGCCTTGCCGATCACCAGGTCGACCTCCCTCTCCGCGGCGTTCTTCTTCCCGCTCCCGGACTTGTCGGACTTGTCGGCCTTGTCCGCGTCCCCGGAGGCCTTGCGCTCGACCGCCCTGACCTCCGCCCCGGGAAGCTGGGTGAGCAGGACGTCGAACGCGCCGTTCCCGTACGCGGCGGGCGGGCCCATCAGCAGCCCGGCCTTCTTCACCTTCTTGTCGAGGGAGGCCGGGGCGTTGGCCACCTCGCCGATGGTGAAGCCGCGCTTCTCCAGCGCGTCCGCCGTCTTCCTGGCCAGCCCGCTGCGGGTGGTGGCGTTGTAGACGTTGACGGTGATGGCGGACGGCTTCGGCAGGGCGTCGGGCGAGGCGCCGGAGTCCTCGGCGGAGCGCGCCGCGGCGGCGCTCGCGCCGCCCTCCGCGCCGTCCTCGTTCTTCGCGCCTTCGCCGGCCGGCTCGCATTCGCCGCCTTCGCCGGCCGCCCGCACCGTGGTGCTGCCGCCCGTGAACACGTCCAGGAGCTGCACCGTCCCCCAGGAGAGCACACCGAGGGCGGCGGTCGCCGCGACCGAGGCGGCGACGATCCTGCGGCGCCTGCGCGGGCGCCGCATCCGCGGGTAGCGGTCACCCGTGATGCGGTACTTGCCGCCCATGCCGGGGGGAGTGAGCATGCTCATGGGCGCAGCGTAGTGCGGAGACGGCGTAATGCCTACTAAACGATCAATGCGCACACCGCAGTCGGCCCGAAAGGGCCAACGCGTCCCGCACGGCGGTGCCCGGGACGTCAGCGGGTGCCGGTGGGCGTCAGCGGGTCAGTGGACGGCAGCGGGCGTCAGTCGAGTTCGAGCACCCGGGCGTGCAGTACCTGCCGCTGCTGGAGGGCGGCGCGCACGGCGCGGTGGAGCCCGTCCTCCAGATAGAGGTCCCCGTTCCACTTCACGACGTGCGCGAACAGATCGCCGTAGAAGGTGGAGTCCTCGGCGAGCAGGGTCTCCAGGTCGAGCTGCCCCTTGGTGGTGACGAGCTGGTCAAGACGCACCGGGCGTGGGGCTACATCCGCCCACTGGCGGGTGCTCTCCCGGCCGTGGTCGGGGTACGGCCGTCCGTTTCCGATTCGCTTGAAGATCACACGGAAAGCCTACCGGCCCGGCGGCGGGGGACACAGCCTTCCGGCGGAGGGTCGGGGCGTGTTCCGGCTCCGGGGTGCGGACGGCCACGGGCCCGGCGCGCCGCCGGGCCCGCGGCGCACAGAGCGCCGCGGGCGCCGGGGCGTGCGCCCCGGCGCCCGCGGTGGGGTGCCGTCACGGCCGTACGTCCGTGGAACGCCGGACCGTCGGAGCCTCAGGAGGTCAGGACCTCAGGAGGTCAGGAGGTCAGGCCGTGGTCGTGGTCGTGCAGACCGCCACCGCTGCCCGCGGTGCCCTTGGTGGGCTCGAAGGGCACGTCCTCGGTGAGGGAGGAGGTGTCCCAGGCGTAGTTGCCGACGGCGTTCGCGATCACGTCGACGTTGACGCCGAGCGCCTTCTTGCTGACGTTGCTCATGTCGTCGCACGCCTGGTGGTAGCACTTGTCGTACGCAACGCCGGCCTCGCCGCCCCACAGAGCGGCCTCCTCCTCGCTCTTGATGCCCTCGGCGCCGGTGAAGGTGCCGCCGGAGGGGATGCCGGCCTCGATGAACGGGCCGTAGTCGGAGCGGCCGGTGAAGTCGGTGCCGCGCGGCTCCTCGCCCCGCGAGCGCATGAAGGTGTTGATCGCGTGCTCGATCTGCGCCGAGCCCTCGGGGCCCGGACCGGCGCCGACGCCGTCGGAGTCGTCGCCGTCGTAGACGAACAGGCCGTAGTTCGGCGAGGCGATCATGTCGAAGTTGAGGTAGAGGGCGATCTTCTCGCGCTCGGCCTCGGGCAGGCTGGTCACGTAGTGCTCGGAGCCCTGCAGACCCACCTCCTCGGCGGACCACAGCGCGAAGCGCACCTTGTTGGTGTGCTTGCCCTTGCGGTTGGCCTTGGCGAACTCGAGGGCGGTCTCCAGGATGCCGGCGGAGCCGGAGGCGTTGTCGTTGATGCCCGGGCCGTCGGCGACGGAGTCCAGGTGGGCGCCGAACATCACCACGTTGTCCTCGTCGCCGCCGCGGGTCTCGGCGATGACGTTGGGCGTGGAGCGGGTCTCGTGGAACTCGCGGATCTCCATGTTGACGGTGACGGTGCCCTGGGCGGCGTCGGCCGCCAGCGCCTCGCCGGCCTCCTGGGTGATGCCGCCGGTGGGGATGCGGCCGGCGGAGGCGTCGCCGAGGGTGCCGTTGAGGTCCCCGTCGGTGTTGTTGTAGATGATCGCGCCGACCGCGCCGGCGTCGGCGGCGGCGGCCTGCTTGTCGGCGAAGGTGCAGCCGCCGCGCTGGATCAGGGCGATCTTGCCGGTGAAGTCGCCGGCGGCGAAGTCCTCGGCGGTGCAGCCGGTGGTGCCGTCGGCGTCCACGGGCACGGCCGCGAGGGCGGCCTCGACGCCGCCCTCGGGGGTGCTCGCGGTGTACGTCATCAGCTTGATGGGGACGTCGCGCTGAGTGGGGCTCAGGACCGACAGCTTCTCCGCGAGCGTCTCGCGGTAGACGAAGTCGAAGTTCTGGTAGGTGACCTCGTAGCCGGCGAGCTTGAGCAGGGTGCCGGCGTACTTCGCGGACCAGTCGTATCCGGCGGAGCCGGCGGCGCGGTTGTCGTCCTTGGCGTCGGCGATCGCCTGGAAGGCCCGCAGGTGCCTCATGGCGCCGTCCGCGTCGGCCTTCTTGACCAGCTGCCTCGCCAGCTTCTCGCCCTGCTTGCCGGGGTCGGGCTTGGCCACGGCGGAGGTGGCGGTCGCGGTGAGCAGCAGGGGGGTGGCGAGGGACGCGACGGCGGTGGCCGCGATGATTCTGCGCTTCCTGCCTCTGGAGAGAGGTGCGTGCACGGGAGGATCCTTCCGGTGCGGACAGCTGGGACGGGCTGTTCGACGTGGGGGATTGCCTGTCCGGGTTACGGACGTGGTGGAAGGGAAGGTAGCGACTGGAGGACGCCGAGGGAATGTTCCCGGCACAACTGGCCCGTTTTGGGGGAAGTGATCCGCCCGCACGCCGGGGTCAAACCCGTCCGATCCCGGGAACAGGGGACACCGGCCCCGGTCGCTCCTCCCCCCGGTGCCCGGTCATCCGCTGATTCCCTGTCAGCCGCCGGCTACCTGCCGCTGGGGAACCAGAGGTCGATCAGCTCGTTGCGGAACACGCCAGCCGGATCGAAGCGGTCCAGCAGTGCCCGGAAGTCCCCCCAGCGTGCGTACGAGGCGCTCAGCGCCTCCGGGTCCGCGGACGAGAGCTTCCCCCAGTGGGGGCGCGCGCCGAAGGGCGCGAGCGCCTCCTCGACGCGGAGCAGCACGGGGGCGACGGCGGCGGCGTCGGACGTCCAGGTGAAGTGGAGGGCGACGCTGTCGCGGCCGTGGGCGGGGCTGAGCCACTGGGGATCGGCGGCCACGGTGCGTATCTCGGAGACCTGCAGCACGGGGGCGAGCAGCGGCCCGAGCTCCCGCAGTGCCGCGAAGGCCTCGCCCGCGCGGCCGGCCGGCACGAAGTACTCCGACTGGAGCTCGTCCCCGGCGCTGGGCATGAACCCGGAGCGGAAGTGCGGCAGCCGCTCCTCCCAGGGCCCGGGCACGCCCTGCTGCTCGGTGGCGTTCTCCGTCGGCATCCCCTCGATCGGGTGACGGGGGCCGTCGGCGGGGCGGGCGCCGGTCCAGGCGAGGTCGGGAAGCGGGTCACCGGTGCGGCGCTTGGCCCACACCCGCGCCGGGCCGGTCCAGTCGGTGAAGACGCTGACGCTGTACGCGGCGCCGAACACCTCCTCCGGGTGCTCTGTCAGCACCTCCCAGGGCAGCCCTTCGTGGACGTACTGCTCCACCTCGAACGCCGGGCACGCGTCGAGGGTCAGGGCGGTGACCGCTCCCAGGGCGCCGAGCGAGACCACGGCCCCCTCGAAGCCGGTGTCGCCGCGCGAGACGGTGGTCTGCGAGCCGTCCGCCGTGACCAGTTCCACCGACCGCACGGCGGCGGCCAGCGTGCCGCCGGTGTGACCCGAGCCGTGGGTGCCGGTGGCATACGCCCCGGCGAGGGTGAAGTGCGGGGTGGACGGCAGGTTCGGCAGGGCGAGCCCGTGCCGCCGCAGCACCGGGCACAGTTCGCCGAACCGGACGGCTCCGGTGACGCGGACGGTGCCGGAGGCCGGGTCCGCCTCGATGGTGCGGGGCAGGTCGTCGAGGGTGATCAGGTCGCCGTCCGTGTCGGCGATCCGGTTGAAGGAGTGGCCCGAGCCCAGCACCCGTACGCGGTCGGAGGCCGCGACGGTCTCGCGCAGCCGGTCCGTCGTCGCCGGGCGGTGCAGGGTCCGGGCGGCGAACTCGACGTTCCCGGCCCAGTTGGTCGGCTTGGTCGGCGGGGCGGCCATGGAGTCTCCGGTCTCGTGGGGGCGATCGGCCGTGCGAGCGTATGTCACCCGTGCGGCGGCCGGGGGGGAGGCGGTGGGGAGACGGCCGTGGCGCGGCTGCTTCCGGCCCGCGGCGGTGGGTAGGCGGACACGGCCGACGAGGGAGGAGGCCGGAGCCGTGGCGGACAGAGCGCTCGTACTGGGCAGCGGCGGGCACGCGGGCGGGGCGTGGCAGGTGGGGATGCTGGCCGGACTGGCCGCCGCCGGTGTGGACCTCGCCGGCGCCGACACGGTGATCGGCACCTCGGCGGGAGCGGTGGTCGGCGCCCGGCTGGCGGCCGGTGAGCATCCGGAGGAGCTCCACCGGCGGCAGTCGCGGGCGGCCGGAACGGAGGCGGGCGGAACGGAGTCGGCCGCTCCGGAGGAGGCCGGTCCGCAGGCGCGGATCACCCCCGGCGCGGCCCTGGGCTTCCTGCGCGCGCAGCTGGGCCGGCGCACCCCGGAGGCGGTGGCGCGGCGGCTGGGGCGGATGGCGCTGAGGGCGAGCACCTCCTCGGAGGAGGAGGTGCTGGAGGCGATCGCCGCCCTGCTGCCGGTGCGGGAGTGGCCGGACGCGCTGCGCGTGACGGCGGTGGACGCGCACACCGGCGCGCTGGGCGCCTTCCACTGCGGCAGTGGCGCCGACCTGCTCCGGGCGGTCGCCGCGAGCTGCGCGATGCCGGGCCTGTGGCCGCCGGTCGCCCTGCGCGGACGGTGGTGGATCGACGGCGGCGTACGGTCGACGACCAACGCCGACCTGGCGCGCGGCCACCGGCGGGTGGTGGTGCTCGCCCCGCTGCCCAGGGCGTTCGGGCCGGGTCCGAGGGCCGAGCGGCTCGCCGCCCGGCTGCGGGCGGAGGGGACGGAGGTCGCCCTGCTCGTACCGGACGCCGCCGCCCGCCGGGAGCTCGGCCGCAACCCCCTGGACACCTCCCGCCGGGCGGCCTGCGCACGTGCGGGACGTGCGCAGGCCGCCGTCCACGCGCGGGCCGTGGCCGGCCTCTGGCACGGCTGACCGGCCGGTGACCGGTCGAGCGGACGGCCGTCCGCTCGACCGGTCACCGGCGCCGGGCCCTACCGGCGGCCGGGTGTGCGCGCGCCGGGCACGGGCACCCGCGACCAGTCGGTGTCCGCCCCCAGGTGGAAGGACGGGTACGCGGGCTGGTTGTACGTGGTCTGCTGCCGCGCCACCTCGACCCGGTACTGCGGGTCGTGCATCAGCGTGTACAGCTTGCGGTCGGTCACCTCGGTGCCGGTGTAGAGCCGTATCGCCGAGCTGTCGGCGGTGCGCACCAGCAGCTCCTCGCGCCAGTCGCCGAGGACGTCGGCCACCAGCGAGGGGTTGCCCTTGGTGCCGTTGTTGGTGCGGGTGCCCTCGGCGGTCAGCAGCGTGCCGCGCCGCCAGTCCCTGATCACCGGAGCCTTCTCGCCGGCGCCGTCCACGACCTGCGTGGTCATGTCGGCGGCCCAGCGGATGCTCATGTTGGTGCCCGGGGTGGCGTCGCCGAGCCGTTCGCCGTCCGCGCTCCACAGGCCGACGCCGTGCGAGCCCCAGGTCTCCAGGCCCGGCCGGTCCGGGTCGATGTCGCCCACCATGCCGCGGCCGGTGTCCACGCCGGTGTAGGTGCCGTACAGCACCTCGCCGGTGGCGGCGTCGCGCAGCGCGTGGCCGTAGGGGGCCCAGCGCCCGCCCTCGTGGACGGTGTGGATCTCCAGGCCGGGCCGGTCCGGGTCGATGTCGGCGACGTGCATGGCGTCGCCGTGGCCGAGCCGCACGCTCTGCCCCGGCACGGCGCTCTGCGGCGGTCCCTCGGCGAAGGAGCTGTAGAGGAGGGAGCCGTCGTCGTCGAGGGTGGCCGCGCCGTAGACGATCTCCTGGCGGCCGTCGCCGTCCACGTCCGCCGCGCTCAGGGAGTGGAAGCCCTGGGTGGTGAGGGAGCCGTGCTCGGGGTCGGTGCCGTCCACGCCGTGCGGGGAGTCGTCGAAGGGGTTGGACATGGGCGTCCAGCCGCTGTCGGCGAGCCACTGGCGCTTCAGGCGCTTTCCGTTCCAGCGGTAGGCCGCCACGGTGGCGCGCGTGTAGTAGCCGCGGGCGAAGACGGCCGAGGGGTGCCTGCCGTCGAGGTAGGCCACGCCCGCCAGGAAGCGGTCGACGCGGTTGCCCGGCTCGATGCGGCTCATGGCGTAGTCGCCCCACATCAGGCCGTCGTCGTGCCGCCCGGGCTCGTAGCGGACGGTCTGGAGCTCGCGGCCGGTGGCTCCGTCGAACACCGTCAGGTACTCGGGGCCGGTGAGGACGAAGCCCTCGAAGGCGCGCAGGTCGTTGCGGGAGCTGCGGGAGGGGGCGTGGACGTCGATGAAGTGGTCGGCCAGGTCCTCGGCGGCGGCACGGGAGAGCGGGTAGTCGTGGCGCGGCTCGATGCCGAAGGCCGCCTCCAGGGTGGCGGGCCACCGCCCGGCGGTCACCTCGGGGTGCTCGTGCCAGCCCAGGAACATCCCCACGAGGTGCTCGCGGTAGTCCGCGGCGCTCATCCGGTAGTCGTCGCGGTGGGAGTACCCGGCGCGGACGTCCTCGCGCGGCATGGTGACGTACCGCTCGGAGACGGCGCGGCCGTGCCGGTCGTAGCGGATGCTCTTCGTCCCGGGCGCGGTCTTGACCATCATCTCCGCGCGCCCGTCGCCGTCGAAGTCGTAGACCGGGAACTGGGTGTAGTGGGCGCCCGCGCGGATGTTGACGCCCAGGTCGAGGCGGTGCAGCAGGGTGCCGTCGAGGCGGTAGGTGTCGATCAGGACGTTGCCGGTGTAGCCCTTCTGGGAGACGTCCTTGGAGTTGGACGGATCCCACTTGACGACGTACTCGTAGCTTCCGTCGCCGTCCACGTCGCCGACGCTCATGTCGTTGGCGGAGTAGGTGTACCTCTCCCCGGCGGGGGTGACGCCGTCGGCGGGTTTGCGCAGCGGCAGTTCGGCGTAGGACTCCGACCACGGCGTGACCGTCCGGCCGCGGCCCCTGTCGCGGACCTCGCGGCCGTCGACGACGGGGACGACGCGGTACTCGGAGTCCGGCGGGGCGCCGCGGTCGAGGTAGTTGGTGCTGTCGGTGACGGTCGCCACGGGTTCGCCGTCCCGGTAGACGCGGAAGTCCGGGCCGGCCATGCCGGTGGCGGTGGAGCCGGTGGTCTCGGTGCCGAGCAGCCGCCAGCTGAGGAAGACGCCCTCGCCGGTGGCGACGGCGACGAGGCCGCGGTCGAGCTTCTCGAGCTGGATCGTCCGCCCCTTGCCCCCTCCGCCGCCGTGCCCCTCGCCGGAGGGGGTGCCGGCCTGCGCGGCCGGGGCGCCGGTGGCGAGCAGCACGGCGGCCAGCAGGACGGATGTCCGCCGCCGCGGCCCGGAGGCGGTGCGTTGCCGGGGTCGCCCAAGGGGTCGTCTCATCGCGCGGTCCTTCCCGCCCTCGGCCGGACCCGGTGAGGGGCGGGAGGGGCGTGTCGATACGTTGCCGGTATGCCCTTGATACGTTTCAATTGATTCGTTTCAAGGAGCGGGCGAGACGGTATGGGCAGGGGGAGGGGCCGTCAAGACCCCGCGTCAGGACTCGTCGTCCGCCTGCGGTTTCCCAAAGCCGCCCCCGACCTCGAACCCGGCAGGCGGCACGGCGGCGGGGCGCCCCGTGCCCGGGTCGCCCCGCCCCGCCGCACCCGCTTCGCTCCGCGCGGCTACGCCGACGCCTTCTGCTTCTTGTGCCCGTTGCCCATCTCGGGCTTGAGGAGCACCTTCGTCCAGCCCTCGTCGCGCTTGTCGAAGTGCTGGTAGGCCTGGGGCGCCTCGTCCAGCGGGACCCGGTGGGAGACCACGAAGCTGGGGGTGGCGCGGCCGGCGATGATCATGTCGCGCAGCTGGCGGTTGTACGACTTGACGTTCGCCTGGCCGGTCCCCATCCGCAGGCCCTTCTCGAAGAACTTGCCGATCCGGAAGAGAAGTTCGCCCTTCTTGGCGCTCTCGCTGGGGCCACCGGGGTCGGACGGCACGTAGAGCCCGACCACTCCGAGCATCCCGGTGGGGCGCACCGCCTCGACCAGGGTGTTGAGCACTATCGCCGGCTGCTCCTCGCCCTCGGCGACCGTGGCCTGGTAGCCGACGGCGTCGATGCCCTTGTCGGTGCCCTCCCCGTTGGTCTGCTCCTTGATCTGCTCGGCGGCGTCGCTCTTGCTGTAGTCGATCGGGATCGCGCCGATCCGGCCCGCGAGGCGGAGCCGGTCCGGCTGCCTGTCGACGACGAAGACGCGGGAGGCGCCGCGCAGCACCGCGGAGTAGGCCGCCATCAGGCCGACCGGCCCGGCGCCGAACACGCACACCGTCTCCCCGGGGGACACCTGCGCCAGCTCGGTGGCGTGGTAGCCGGTGGGGAAGATGTCGGCGAGCAGGGCGAAGTCGTCCTCGTGCTCGGTGCCCTTGGGCAGCTGCAGGCAGTTGAAGTCCGCGAACGGCACCCGCAGGTACTGCGCCTGCCCGCCCGTGTAGGGGCCCATCGACACGTAGCCGTAGGCGCCGCCCGCGAAGCCCGGGTTGACGGTCAGGCAGAAGCCCGTCCGCCCCGCCAGGCAGTTCTTGCAGAAGCCGCAGGCCACGTTGAACGGCATGACGACCCGGTCGCCCTTCTTCACCGAGGCGACCCCGGGGCCGGTCTCCTCCACGACGCCCATGTTCTCGTGGCCGAACACGATGCCCGGCTCCGCGCCGGTGCGGCCCTCGTACATGTGCAGGTCGGAGCCGCAGATGGCGGATGTGGTGACCTTGACGATCACATCCGTGGGGTCCTGGATGCGGGGGTCGGCGACCTCCTCGACGTCGACGCTGAACGGTTCCTTGTAGACGACGGCTTTCATCGCTGCCTCCTCACGGCGCGGCGTGGCGCGTACGGCCGGCGGGGGCGCCGTCGCGGCGCACGTCACATGCGGTTGATTCCGCCCATACTTCGCATTCCATTCGATTCGACCGGGCGGGTGTCCGTGGGGGAGGCCGGTGAAACCTGCCGGAGCGCACGCCGGGCGGGAGGGTGCGCCGGGGTGCTCCGAGGGTGCGTTCGAGAGGCATCGTGGCGACAAAAGGAACTAATCTGGCATGGGAGTCGGTCGACCGGGGGTGGTGATACCCGTGTACTCAGTGCCGCCCCGGTGCGTGCTGGCGGTCACCGACCTCTCCGAACCGGCCGGCGAAGCCGTCGGCCGCGCGGCCCGGCTCGCCGCGCGGTACGGCGCGCGGCTGCTGGTGCTGTACGTCGCACCGCCGCACGTGGCCCCGGAACTGGTGGAGTTCGCCCGGCTGCGGCTCCGCTCCCACCTGCGCCGGCACGCCCGCGAGGTCCCGGCGGCCCGGGGGACGGTGCGCACCGGCAGGGTCGCCGCCGTCGTACCGGACGAGGCGGGCGGAGAGGGCGCCGATCTGCTGGTGCTGGGGGCCCGCGGCCGGCACCGGCCCGGCGGCACCGGGCTGGGCGGCGTCGCCGGGAGCCTGGTGCGCACCGGCGAGGTGCCGGCGCTGGTCGTCAGACGGCCGCCCGGCGGCGCGTACCGGAAGGTCCTGCTCGCCGTCGACGAGTCCACCGCCTCCCTGGCCGCGGCCCGTACCGGGACGGGGCTGACCCCCGGGGCGGAGCGCCTGCTGGTCCACTGCGTCGCCGTTCCCGGCGAGCACCTGCTGCGCATGCGGGGCGTGCCGGAGGGGGAGCTGGAGCGGTTGCGGCGCACCCGTACCGAGCAGGCCCGCCCGGCCGCCGAACGGATCGCGGCGGACCTGGCGCCGCGCCCGGCGCGTGTCCTGGTCGCTCCGGGGCGCCCGCAGGACGCCGTACCCCGTCTCGCCGGAAGCGAGGGGGCCGATCTGGCCGTGGTCGGGACGGGCACGCGCTCGGCGGTCGGCTACGCCGTCCTCGGCAGCGTCGCCCAGCACGTGGTGTCCGAGGCGCCGTGCGACGTGCTGGTCGTCCCGGGACCGGGACCAGGGCCGGGACCGGGGCGATGACCGCATCCCCGCAGCGAACGAACCAGTGATCGGACCGGGCCATGGATCCGTACGACTTCCCCCTCGTCGCCGCGGTCCTCGCGATCTCCGCCGCCGTGGGCCTGCTGGCGACACTGCTGAAGCAGCCGCTGATCGTCGCCTTCATCGGCGTCGGCATCCTGGTCGGCCCCGCCGGAACCGGCTGGGTGGAGGCCGAGGGCACCGTCGAGCTGCTGGCCCGGCTGGGCATCGCGGTGCTGCTGTTCCTGGTGGGGCTCCGGCTCGACCTGCACCTGGTCCGCACCACCGGGCCCATCGCGCTGGCCACCGGGCTCGGCCAGGTCCTGTTCACCTCGGTGATCGGCTTCCTGATCGCGCTCGCGCTGGGCATGGACGCGGTGACGGCGCTCTACGTCGCGGTCGCGCTCACCTTCTCGTCCACGATCATCATCGTGAAGCTGCTGTCCGACAAGCGCGAGCTGGAGCAGCTCCACGGCCGCATCGCGGTGGGGTTCCTGATCGTGCAGGACATCGTCGTGGTGCTGGTCATGATCGCGCTGACCGCGTTCGGGCAGCGGACCGGCGGCAGCGGGGGCGGCATGGCCGCGGAGATCGCCCTGGTCTTCGCCAAGGGCCTGGGCCTGCTGGCCGGCGTCGCCGCGCTGACCCGCTACGTCCTGCCCGGCCTGCTGCACCGGGTCGCCCGCTCCCAGGAGCTGCTGCTGCTCTTCGGGGTGGCCTACGCGGTGTCGGTGGCCGCGCTGAGCGAGTGGCTCGGCTTCAGCTCCGAGGTCGGGGCGTTCCTGGCCGGGGTCTCCCTGGCGGGCACCCCCTACCGGGACGCCATGGGGGCCCGGCTGGTCAGCCTGCGCGACTTCCTGCTGCTCTTCTTCTTCCTGGAGCTGGGCGCGCGGCTGGAGTTCACGGACGCGGGCACGCAGATCGCCGAGGCGCTGGTGTTCTCGGTCTTCGTGCTCGTCGGCAACCCGCTGATCGTCGTCGTGATCATGGCCGCCATGCGCTACCCGGTCCGGGTGGGGTTCCTGGCGGGGCTGACGGTCGCCCAGATCTCGGAGTTCTCCCTCATCCTCGCCGCCCTCGGCTACAGCCTCGGACACATCACCGGCGCCACCGTCAGCCTGATCACCGTCGTCGGCCTGGTCACCATCGGCGCCTCCACCTACCTGATCCTCTACTCCCGGCAGATCTACGGGCGCCTGGAGCGGTGGCTGGGCAGGTTCGAGCGGACCGGCGCCCGCCACACCGGACCCACCGACACCCACCGCGACGCCGACGTCGTCCTCTACGGGCTCGGCCGGTTCGGCGGCCTGCTGGCCGACCGGCTCAGCCGGGCCGGACACCGGGTCCTGGCGGTGGACTACGACCCGCACCGGGTGGCGCGCAACGAGCGGGCGGGGGTGACCGCCGTCTTCGGCAGCGCCGAGGACGTCCACTTCCTGGAGTCCCTGCCGCTGGCCCGGGCCCGCTGCGTGGTGTCCGCCATCCCGGTGGCGGACACCAACCGGGCGCTGCTGCACGGGCTGCGCCACCACGGATACCGGGGCGTCACGGCCGTCACCGCCCACGACCGGCGCGACGCCGAGCACCTGCGCGCCGAGGGGGTCGACCTGGTCATCGAGCCGTTCGCCGCCGCGGCGTCGGACGCGGCGGCGGCCCTGGACGGACTGCTGCGCGACTGACGCGGGAGGCGGGGGCACGAAGCCCCCGCCGGGCGCCGTACCGCACCCCGCACGCCCCCCTCGTACCCTGTTCCCCGTGCCGTCCTCCCGTCTGCGCCGTGTCGCCGTACTGGTCCTGGAAGGCGCCAAGCCCCTCGACGTCGGCATTCCCGCGCAGGTGTTCACGACCCGGGCGAGCATGCCGTACGAGGTACGGGTGTGCGGGGCGGCGCCCGGCCCGGTGACCGGCGGCGACGGCCTGTCCTACCACGTCGTCCACGGCCTCGAGGCGCTCGCGTGGGCCGAGACCGTCTTCATCCCCGGCTACCGCCTCCCCGACCGCGACGACCCGCCGCCGGCCGTCGTCGAAGCACTCCGGGCCGCCCACGCCCGGGGCGCGCGGCTGGCCGCCATCTCCACGGGCGCCTTCGCGCTCGCCGCCACGGGCCTGCTCGACGGCAGGCGCGCCACGACGCACTGGCACTACACACGGGCGCTCGCGGCGCGGCACCCCTCCGTCCGCGTCGACGAGAACGTCCTGTTCGTCGACGAGGGCGGGGTGCTCACCTCGGCCGGGGCCGCCTCGGGCATCGACCTGTGCCTGCACATCCTGCGCGGCGACCTCGGGGTGGCCGCCTCCAACCACGCGGCCCGGCGCCTGGTCGCCGCCCCCTACCGCAGCGGCGGCCAGGCGCAGTACGTGCCGCGCAGCCTGCCCGAACCGCTGGGCGAGCGGTTCGCCGCCACCCGCGAGTGGGCGCTGCGCCGGCTCGGCGAGCCCCTCACCCTCGAACTCCTGGCCAGGCAGGCGGGCGTCTCGCCGCGCACGTTCTCGCGGCGCTTCGCCGAGGACACCGGCTGCACGCCGATGCGGTGGGTCATGCGCGCCCGTATCGACACGGCCCGCGAGCTGCTGGAGCGCTCGGAGCTGAGCGTCGAGCGGATCGCCGCCGACGTCGGCCTGGGCACCGGCGCCAACCTGCGGCTGCACTTCCGGCGCGTCCTGGGCACCACACCGAGCGAGTACCGGCGCACCTTCGCCCGGGGCGGGTAGGCGGGTGGCCTCCTCCGGCCCGCCGCCGCGTGGCGCGATCCTCGCGAACCCTGGCGATCGCGCCGCTGTCACGGGCGGACGCCGCCCGCGACGCTGGTGGCGGACCGGAGGAGGCCACCCATGACCCGTATCGCCATCAACGGATTCGGCCGCATCGGCCGCAATGTGCTGCGCGCGCTGCTGGAGCGCGAGAGCGCCCTGGAGACCCTGGAGATCGTCGCCGTCAACGACCTGACCGAGCCCGCCGCCCTCGCCCGGCTGCTCGCCTACGACACGACGGCCGGCCGGCTCGGCCGCCCGGTGAGCGCGGACGGGGACGCCCTCGTCGTCGACGGCCGCCGTATCGCGGTGCTCGCCGAGCGCGAACCGGCGAAGCTGCCCTGGGACGGGCTCGGCGTCGACATCGTGCTCGAGGCGACCGGCCGCTTCACCTCGGCCGCGGCCGCCCGCGCCCACCTCGACGCGGGCGCGGGGAAGGTGCTCGTCGGGGCGCCGTCGGACGGCGCCGACGTCACCCTCGCCTACGGGGTCAACACCGGCGCGTACGACCCGGCCGCGCACACGATCGTCTCGAACGCCTCGTGCACGACCAACGCGCTCGCGCCGCTGGCCGCCGTGCTCGACGGACTCGCCGGCATCGAGCACGGCTTCATGACCACGGTGCACGCCTACACCCAGGAGCAGAACCTGCAGGACGGCCCGCACCGCGACGCCCGCCGGGCCCGCGCCGCCGCCGTCAACATCGTGCCGACCACGACCGGCGCGGCCAAGGCGATCGGCCTGGTGCTGCCGAACCTCGACGGCAGGCTGTCGGGCGACTCGATCCGCGTGCCGGTCCCGGTGGGATCGATCGTCGAGCTGAACACCACCGTCGCCCGCGACGTGACGCGCGAGGAGGTGCTGGAGGCGTACCGCGCCGCCGCGGAGGGGCCGCTCGCCGGCATCCTGGAGTACTCGGAGGATGCGCTGGTCTCCTCCGACATCACCGGCAACCCCGCATCCTCGATCTTCGACTCGGCCCTCACCCGCGTCGACGGCCGCCACGTCAAGGTCGTCGCCTGGTACGACAACGAGTGGGGCTTCTCCAACCGCGTGGTCGACACCCTCGAACTCCTCGCCACCCGCTGACGCGCGCCGGGGGCGGCCGCACGGCCGCCCCCGGCGCCGCGGTCGTCACGTGTGCGGGCGCCGTTCTCGCCGCGCGCCCCCCGGGGGGCGAACCGGGGACGGCGGACGCGGGCTGGGAGGATGGCGGGCATGGACATCCGGCGCAGGAACAACGTCACCGTCACGGGCAACCCGCGGGGGCCGGTGGTGGTGCTGGCGCACGGCTTCGGCTGTGACCAGAACATGTGGCGGCTGACGGTGCCCGCGCTGGCCGAGGACTACCGGGTGGTGCTGTTCGACTACGTCGGCTCGGGCCGCTCGGACCTGTCCGCGTTCCGCGAGGACCGCTACGCCTCCCTGGAGGGCTACGCCCGGGACGCGGTGGAGGTGTGCGAGGCCCTCGATCTGCGCGACGCGGTGTTCGTGGGGCACTCGGTCAGCGCGATGATCGGCGTACTGGCCGCCGGGATGGCGCCGGAGCGCATCGGGGCACTGGTCATGGTCGCCCCCTCGCCGCGGTACATCGACGACGACGGTTACCGGGGCGGGTTCAGCGCGCAGGACATCGACGAACTGCTGGCCTCCCTGGAGGCGAACTACCTGGGCTGGTCGGCCGCGATGGCGCCGGTGATCATGGGGGCCCCGGACCGGCCCGAGCTCGGCGAGGAGCTGAGGAACAGCTTCTGCGCCACCGACCCCGACATGGCCCGTGTCTTCGCCCGGACCACCTTCCTGTCGGACTCACGCGAGGACCTGGGGAACGTGAAGGTGCCGACACTGGTGCTGGAGTGCACCCAGGACGCCATCGCCCCCCGGGAGGTCGGTGCCTTCGTCCACCGGACCGTCCCCGGATCGACGCTGGTCACGCTGGAGGCGGTCGGACACTGCCCGCACCTGTCGGCGCCCGAGGCCACCAACGCGGCGATCACCGAATTCCTCGCGGGCCTGAGGTGATGTGCCGCGCCGGGCGGCAGCCCGACCCGCACGAGGCGGGGAGGAAGGACGCGGAGAACGCCGCGTTCGCCGCCCTGCTGGAGGACAGCGCGGAGGAACTCTACGAGACCGCACCCTGCGGTTACCTGTCCACGCTGATGGACGGCACGATCGCGAAGGTCAACACCACGCTGCTGGGCTGGATGGGCCTGGACCGGAAGGCGGTGGTGGGGCGGATGCGGTTCACCGACCTGCTCACGGTGGGCGGCAGGCTCTACCACGAGACGCACTTCGCGCCGCTGCTGCGCATGCAGGGCGAGATCGGCGGCATCGCCCTGGAGCTCAGGGGTGCGGAGGGCGCGCGAATACCGGTCCTCGTCTCCTCGGTGCTGAAGTACGGCTGCGATGGCGAACCGCTGCTGATCCGCACCACCGTCTTCGACGCCCGCGACCGCCGCGCCTACGAGGAGGAGCTTCTGCGGCGCAAGCGGGAGGCGGAGGCGGCGCGGGAGCAGGCGGAGGCCGACCGCGTCCGGCTCCAGGAGGCCCTCGCCACGCTCCAGCAGAGCCTGCTGCCCGCCATGCTCCCCGACGTGCCCGGGCTGGAGGCGGCCGCCCACTACCACACGGCCTCGCCCGACCGGCTCGGCGGCGACTTCTACGACCTGTTCGCCATCGACGGCGGACGCTGGGCGTTCTTCCTGGGCGACGTGTGCGGCAAAGGCCCCCAGGCCGCCGCTCTGACGTCGCTGACGCGCTACACCCTGCGCGCCGCGGCCATGCACGACCCCGACCCCGTGGCCGCCCTGTCCACCCTGAACACCGTGCTGCACGAGCGCTACACCGGTGGCGACCCGCGCTACTGCACCGCCGTCTTCGGCACCCTCGACCCCGACCCCTCGACCGGACGGGTCGCCGTCCGCATCGCCGCCGGCGGCCATCCGCCGGCCCTCGTCCTGAGAGCCGACGGCCGTGCCGACTTCCTGCCCACCCCCGGCGGCCTCCTCGTCGGCATCCTGCCCGACCCGCGCTTCGTCTCCGCGGCCACCGTCCTGGCCCCCGGCGACACCCTCCTGCTCTACACCGACGGCCTCACCGAAGCCCGTACCGGCGAGGACCGCACCAGCCTCTACGGGGACGAGGCCCTGCTCGACTTCGCCGCGGGCCAGGCGGGCAGACCCGCCCGCGACGTCATCCGGGCACTGACCGGCCTGCTCGACGACTTCGGCGACGGCCTGGACGACGACACCGCCCTGCTCGCCCTCGGCGTCCCCGCCCACCCGGCTCCCGACCCGGCAACGAAGAACAGACGATGAGCCCGCTGAAGATCACCACCCGGAACGCCACGACCGGCCCCGTCCTCGGGATCACCGGCGAACTCGACTACGCCAGCGCCGCCGGCCTGCGTGAACTGCTGCCCACCCTCGCCCTGCGGCCGGGACAGCGTCTCGTGCTGGATCTGGCGGGCATGGACTTCTGCGACTCCAGCGGCATCACCGCCCTGATCGCCGCCCGCAACCACGCCCACGCCGCCCGGGCCGACATCGCCCTCGCCGCCGTCCCCGCCAACACCCTGCGCATCCTGCGCATCGTCGGTCTCGACCAGATCTTCCCCATCCACCCCGACAGCGAGACCGCCACCCGGTTCTGACGGGGGTCCGCGCTTCCGCGACCGGACCGAAGCCGACGCCGCCCGCGCCCGTGCGATCAGTCCGAACCGGGACCGGAACCGCCTGGCGCCTCGTTCGCGGCGCGGCGGTACTCGGCGTTGATGCGCTGGGCTTCCTCGAGCTGGTCCTCGAGGATGACGATGCGGCAAGCGGCCTCGATCGGGGTCCCCCGGTCGACGAGCTCGCGGGCGCGGGCGGCGATCCGCAGCTGGTAGCGGGAGTACCGGCGATGCCCGCCCTCCGAGCGCAGCGGAGTGATCAACCGGGCCTCACCGATGGCCCGGAGGAAGCCGGGGGTGGTGCCGAGCATCTCGGCGGCCCGGCCCATGGTGTACGCGGGGTAGTCGTCGTCGTCCAGACGGTCGCTGAGCGGAGTATCTGCTGCCATGTCACCTCGTTGTGCAACGCGTCGAGGAACCCCGGCACCGTACGGCGGCAGGGCCCCGAAGGAGATTCAACACCATCTGTCGGCCTTCGCGCCGTGCCGGCCTTCTGTTTCCGCTGCCCGGCCCGGCAGGGGGAGGGGCGAGGGGATCGCGGCCGAGCGACCGGGACCCGCCGTCCGTTCCGGGGGCCCGCGGTACCCGGACCGGGAGCCTCCGCACGGACGACGGGACGGCGATGCGGTGACACGGCGGTGAGGGCTCTGCCGACGCGTGTCGGCAGAGCCCTCACCGGGTCTCTGACGGCGGTTCCCGCCCGCGCCTCACACGAGGTCGCGGCGGTCCCACCGGATGCCGCCCCTCATCGGGACCGGCACCCCGTTCCCGGTCGGGGCGAACGGGTGTACCGGGCGACGACGCGGCGCATGGCGTCTCATGGAGCGAAGGATGACGGGCCGGCCGGGCGAGGCGCATCGGCGGTCGAGGCGAACGGTCCGGCGAGGACGTCCCGCAGGCGGATCCGGTCCGTGTAGGCGGGGCTGTCGCGGAGAACGGCGAGCCGGGCCAGGGTGACCAGGCCCGTGTTCCGGTCGTCCCCGTCGCAGAGGACGAGGTGGTCGACGCGGGCACAGGCCATGAGGGACAGAGCCACCTCGACCGTCATGTCGTCCCAGACCCGGGGCCCGGACGCGTTCCTGTCGGCGGTCGTGGTCCTGGGCGGGGAATCCACCGCGCGGTGCCGTGTCCGAGCCGGTGTCATGGGTGCCTCCTGGACAGGTGTGCCTCCCGAGTGGAAGGGGATGGCTTCGTGGCCGCATCCGGCCCGTGGTCGCCGCGGCACTAGGCGGCCGGACCGAAACCGGGCCGCCGCTGTGCACCGCGGTGTGCCGCCTCACTGGCGGGCCGGCCCCGGCCCGCGCGGCCCCGGCGGTCCCGACGGCCCCGGGACGAGGCGGACGCGCCGCGGGAACGTTCCGCTTCCGGCGCGGTGACGACGACCGGGACACCGGAAGGGGCCTGGGCGCCCGTGATGCGGCTCAGCTCCGCCTCGCCCGAACGCACCCGGGTGATCCGGGGGGTGATACCCGCCGAAGCCATCAGCCGGCTCATGCCGTGACGCTGGTCGGGGGTCACCAGTGTGACGACGCTGCCGGACTCGCCGGCGCGGGCGGTGCGGCCGCCGCGGTGCAGGTAGTCCTTGTGGTCGCCGGGCGGGTCCACATTGACGACCAGGTCGAGGTTGTCGACGTGGATCCCGCGCGCGGCGACGTTGGTCGCCACCAGGACCGCCACATGTCCGCTCCTGAACTGGGCCAGGGTCCGTGTGCGCTGCGGCTGGGACTTGCCGCCGTGCAGGGCCGCGGCGCGGACACCGCTGCTCAGCAGGTGCCTGGTCAGCCGGTCCACCGCGTGCTTGGTGTCGAGGAACATGATCACCCGGCCGTCCCGCGCCGCGATCTCGGTGGTCGTCCGGTGCTTGTCCGCACCGTGCACATGGAGTACGTGGTGCTCCATCGTGGTGACGGCGCCCGCCGAAGGGTCGACGGAGTGGACCACCGGGTCCGTCAGGTAGCGCCGGACCAGCAGGTCGACGTTGCGGTCGAGGGTGGCCGAGAAGAGCATCCGCTGCCCGCCGGGGCGCACCTGGTCGAGCAGGGCGGTGACCTGCGGCATGAAGCCCATGTCGGTCATCTGGTCGGCCTCGTCGAGGACCGTGGTGTCGACACCGTCCAGCCGGCAGTCGCCCCGGTCGATGAGGTCCTTGAGCCGCCCGGGCGTGGCGACGACCACCTCGGCTCCGGCGCGCAGCGCACCGGCCTGCCTGCCGATGGACATTCCGCCGACGACGGTGGCCAGCCGCAGGCTCACGGAGCGGGCGTACGGAGCGAGTGCGTCGGTGACCTGCTGGGCGAGCTCACGGGTGGGGACCAGGACGAGGGCGAGCGGCTGCCGCGGCTCTGCACGCCGCCCCGCCGTGCGGGCCAGTACGGCGAGGCCGAAGGCGAGGGTCTTGCCCGAGCCGGTGCGTCCACGGCCGAGCACGTCACGGCCGGCCAGGGAGTTCGGCAGGGTCGCCGCCTGGATCGGGAACGGCACGGTCACCCCTTCGCGGCCGAGCGTGGCCAACAGCCCTGCGGGCATGGCGAGATCGGCGAACGACCCGACGGCGGGCAGTGCGGGCGTGACCGTCCTCGGCGGAGCGAACTCGCCCTGCGCGGCCCGTCCGGCCTGCCGGCTCCCGTAGCCCCCGGAACGGCGCGGGCCACCGGAGCGGCCGCCGCCGGAGCCTCCTGCGAAGCGGTCGTGCGCGCGGGGGGCGCGGGATGTGCGGGGGGCACGGGATGTGCGGGCACTCTTCATGGGGAACCTTCCTTGGTGCGGCACGTGGCAAGGAATTCCCGCAGCAGACGAGTGGCGCAGAGAATCTCGAGACGAGCCGAAGACGATGTGGGCCGGTCCGGGCCGGCGAGAAAAGCCTCGCCGACCGGTGGGCGGCGGATTGCTTCCCGCCGCGCGCCCTGGAAAGCGACGAGCCGGGGCCCGCACCCCTCAGGTGCGGGCCCCGGCTGCGAAGTACGCGTCGCCGGTGTCAGGCGGAGACGATGTTCTCGGCCGTCGGGCCCTTCTGGCCCTGCGCGATGTCGAACGACACCTTCTGGCCTTCCATCAGCTCACGGAAGCCCTGGGCGGAGATGTTCGAGTAGTGGGCGAAGACGTCGGCGCCGCCGCCGTCCTGCTCGATGAAGCCGAAGCCCTTTTCCGCGTTGAACCACTTCACGGTGCCAGTAGCCATTTTGTTTCTCCTTCGGAGGCGGTTTCGGGAATTCACTCCGTGTGAATCCCGTGTCGCCGTGATGATTACCTCGTCGGGAATGAACCTTCTGGCAACCACACCTGCAACTGAGATCGACAGTAGCACGGTGCGATCGGCCCTGCACGGTCGATAATTTCCCTCCGGTCCGCGGTCGGGGAATACTCGCCGCGCGCCGCGTCTATTTCTCATGTCGCGGGCACAGATATTGCTGTTCGCGGACGCGGTCTTTCTTCCGCGCGCTTCCGCCCGCACCTCTGTGACCTCAGCCGCAGGCGGATGCGCCGCCGCTGCCGCCGTCGGCGGCCGGCGCAACGGCGAACGCGCCGGGACCCCACCGCCGCGACGAAGGTCACATTCCCGCGAGGATCCTCCGCCGGGGCGGGAAGCCCGTCCCCGACCAGCCGGACGTCCACGATGCCGGCCTCCTCGTCGCCCGCCGCCTGGCCGGGGCCGGCCTCCTCGTCACCGGCGAGCACGTGATGGGCGACCGGCCGCGTACGCCGGGGCCCCGGTGCTGGAATAGCCCCATGGCCGACACACCGCCCCCGTCCCGCGCCGGTTCGCCCGCCGCCCACGACACGGACCTGGTCATCGTCGGCGGCGGCCCGGCCGGCTGCGCCGCCGCCCGTATGGCCGCCGGCGTCGGCATGCGCTCGATCCTGGCCGAGCCGGACCGGCTGTGCCGCAACCTCCACCGGATCCCGGCCCTGAACAACGTCCTGGGCGGCCACACCAGCGGCCCCGAGCTGGCCGGAACAATCGCCGCGGAGCTGAAGGACACGCGGCTGTGCCGCCTGGAGCTGGGCCGGTACGTCACCGAGCTGCGCACCGACGAGGACCGCGTGACCGTCACGCTCGACACCGGCGCCCGTCTGACCGCCCCGTACGCCGTCGTCGCCACCGGCACCGCTCCCCTCCAGCCCCGCGACGCCGCCTGGATCACCGCCCCCGGCGGCCTGACCCTGCCTCCGCTGTGGCAGGCCGGCGAGGCCGGCGCCGAGGGCCGCACCCTCCTCGTCCTGGGCGGTGACCGCACGATCGGCACCTTCCTGCGCGCCCACCCGGCCACCGGCACGCGCCTGCTGGTGGCGTATCCGGCGGCCGACGACTACAAGGTCGAGGAGATCCGCGAGGATCCCCGGGTCACGCTCCTGCCCGTCGGGCACCTGACGCTGGAGCCCGGAGAGGGCGCCGCCGTGTCGGCGGAAGTGGTGGGCCGCGGCGGCGAACGGCAGGTGGTCGTGGCGGACGCCGCCTACCTCAGCATCGGGAACGCTCCGACCGCCCCGCCCGGCGATCTGGTCCGCGGTGCGGACGGATACTGCCCGCCCACCGAACAGCATCCCCGCGTCATCGTGGCCGGTGACCTGCGCTCCGCCCGCTTCCAGCGGATCATGACCGCCCTGGGCTCCGGAAGCGAGGCCGCACTGCGCGCCTACTACGCGACCAGGCGACCGCCCGCCGAGGGCTGAGACAACGTCACCGCGGAGCGATCACGGCGACGCCCGGAAGGGAATCGGCGTCCCGACCGCCCAGCGGCCGGGACCTCGGACAGTGCGGCACTGACCACGTCCCTGCCGGGACCGGGCGCGCGGGTGTGTCAGACCTGACCGTAGAGGGTCTCCAGGTCGATCAGCCGGATGTCCGGGTCGGCCGCGGCCGCGTCCCGCGCCTTGTCGTTGAATCCGGCTCCGCTGAAGCACATGAGCTGTGTGTTCGTGGTGTCGTATCGGCCTGCCAGAGTGATGAGGTCGCGGATGTGCCGGAGACGTTCGATGTGGGCGGCTCCCATGGTGTCGTTCCACTTGGCCTCTCCGATGGCCAGGAGTGGGGGTTTGGCGCCATCCGCGATTCCGATGACCGCCACGTCGACCTCGTTGCCGGTACGGGCCCTGGGGTCGTGAACGACACCGTGTCCGACGCGGGCGGGCAGACCGCCCAAGAGCTCGGGGTCGGCGTGATGCAGTGCCCAGTCGCGGCAGACCTGTTCGAAATGGGGCCCGAGGACGTTGCTGACGAAGCGGCGACGGCTGGCCTGCCAGACCCGTGCCGCGCTGCCGGGGCGTTCGAGCTGGTCCCAGACCGGTCGCATGATCGCGTGGTAGAAGCCGATCAGCGGTTCGGCGATCCGGTAGGTGGGCCGGTTGTCGCGGAAGGCGTCCGCGTCCCGGTGCAGCAGACCCGCGTCTTCGAGGACGTTGATGGGGTGGGCGATGTCGGTGGCCTTGCGTTCCAGATAGCCGGCCATGCCCCCGCGTGTGGCGTTGCCGTCGGCGACGGCGGCCAGGACGGACAGGTACAGGGCGGTGTCGCGAAGGTCGGGTTCTTCGGCCAGTAGGTAGCGGGCCTCGCGGAAGAGGGGAGTTTCGGGGTTGAGGACGGTGCGGACGACCCAGTCGTCGAAGTCGTCCGGAGTCTTTGGCGTGTCGCCGCGTGCGAACTCGCGCCGATAGGCCGGGGTGCCGCCCACGATCGCGTTCACCTTCATGGCCAGGTGGGGATCGGCGATGTCCCAGAACTCGGCGGCGAGGCGGTGGTCGAGGGGGCGGACGACCAGTTCCAGCCCCGCCCGTCCGCGCAGTGGGGCGTTACCCGAGAGCAGCCTGCCCATGAAGGACATCGCCGATCCGCACAGCAGCAGCCGGGTACGGGAGCCGGTGCGCTGGTCACGCAGCGGCCGCAGCGCCTCCTGGATGATCGATGGCAACTCGGGGTTGGCCTTGGCGAGGTACGGAAACTCGTCGATCACCACGGGGACGGGCCGCTCGGCGCCGAGCGCGAGCAGTGCGTCGACGGCCTCTGCCCAGTCGGCGAAGTGGAACGGGCTGGCAGGACGGACGTGGGCGGTCAGCGCCGCGCTGATCCGCCGTAGCGACTCGGCATCGGCGGCCTCGGTCGCACCGAAATAGAACCCTCCGGCAGCACGACAGGCGGCATCCAGCAGGAACGTCTTGCCCTGGCGGCGGCGCCCGGAGACCACGCCCAGGGTCGCGCCGGGCTGCGGGTCGGTGATGAACCGGCTCAGCGCCGACCACTCGTAGTCCCGGTCGAACATCTCGGCAGGTTTGTCCACGAGCTGCTCCAGGGAGATAGAAGTACGCTTCCATAAAAGATACTCCTACTTCCTGGCGTGCCTCGTGATGTGCGCCCGTCGGCCTCGGCGCTTGCCGCCTCCTGAGGAAGTCGTGGCGTATAGGCAGGAAATACCGCAAATGTCGCGAACGAATGAGGCCAGAACTGAGACCGGGGAACGACGAAGGTCCCGGCCGCTGGGCGGTCGGGACCTTCGTTTCGGCTGGTCGGCCGTGGCGGAGGATACGAGATTCGAACTCGTGAGGGGTTGCCCCCAACACGCTTTCCAAATGTTCGCCCGGGGGTCCGGTGGCGGTCGTATGCGTCCTGACCTGCGGTGAAGCGTTCGGATCAGCTCTGTCTGGACGGGGACGGACGGGGGTGAACGAGACCAGAACTGAGACCACAGGAGCGTCAGCCCCTTCTTACGCCCTGCGCCAGGCGCTGAGCAGTTCATCAGGGCCGTATGCCGCCCGGAGCCCGGAACAGGTGGTCCCGTTGCGGGAGACCGCGACGAGCGGTACCGGCTCGTCGGTGATCGCGGCCCGGTGCTTTTGCAGCGCCGCCAGGTCGTGGCTGTCGAACGCGGAGTTCTCCAGCCACTTGACCGAACCGAGGAAGAGCAACTCCTTGGCCACCGGCTGCCGGTCGGCGCCGACCAAGTCGACTTCGACGTCGTTGCTGCGGGTCCAGTACCCGCCGATCGCCGGGGCGGCGGGCAGGAGCCCGTCCGGCAGGAGACGGGCGAGGGATTCCCGGACGAGGGGCTCGATCGCACGCCCCCGCCAGCTCGTCCACTGCTCCTTGATCCGGCTCAGCGTGAGATCCCCCCGCATCCGCTCGATTTCCGCCATGTGGGGATCCAGGAACGCGAGCCAGAACCGGAGGTAGGGATCGGCCACGCGGTAGCGGCGTTCCTTCGACGGTCTCAGCGAGACGGGCAGCTCGGCTGCCACCACCCGTTTCTCGGTCAGGACGTCAGTGGCTCGGGTGAGGGTGGTGTGGGCGATGCCACCCGCGGCGCGTGCGATGTTGGTGAAAGTTCGCTCGCCGGTTCCGATGGCCCGCAGGACTTCTCTGCTCATCGCCCGCGGTGGAAACTCCGCGGCAAGTGACCGCTCGGCGGAGACCAGCAGTGCCGAGATCGGGTTGTCCAGCGAGTCGCGGAGGAACTCCCAGACATCGGCCCCGGGCCGCCACTCCGCGCAGACCAGCGGAAGACCGCCTGTGATGAGGGCGGCGTCGAATGCGGCAGCCGGCTCAAGACCGAGCATCTCGCCGATGTCGGCCGGGTTCAGCGGCCCCACGACCATTTCCCGGCCCCGCTGGTGGAAGGGCCGGTCGTAGCTGTTCAGCGCCTCCATCATCGACAGATCGGAGCCGACCAGGAGGAGAAGTACGGGTTTACGGCTGAGCAGGCGGTCCCATGCCCGCTGGAGCATGCCCTCGAAGGCGTCGATGCGGTCCATGAGGTACGGAACCTCGTCCATGACGACCACGCTCGGGCTGTCGTCGGGAAGGATCTCCGCAAGCAGCCTGAATGCAGCATTCCACTGCTCCGGAGTCTCCTCCGAGAACAGTTCCCGCTCCGGCAGCGTGGACCTGGCGACGGCGTCGAGCAACTCCGTCAGCTCGTCCTCCGCCGTGCCGCCCGCCGCGGTGAAGAACAGGGACGGCACCTCGGTGCGCCGGAGGAATTCTTCGACGAGGCTGGACTTGCCGACCCGCCTCCGCCCGCGCATGAGGATGCACTGTCCCGGCTTCGCCGCGCCGACGGCATCGTGGACCGACCGCAGGGCGCTGCCGAGCACGTTCAGCTCGCGGTCCCGACCGATGAAACGCCGCATTCAAGCCTCCTGCGAGGAATGGTATCGACAGGAATACTATCGCTGTCGATACCATTCCCCCTCGTTCGGGTGCGGCGCTCATGACGCTGTGAACGCGGGAGAGTGCGAAAACGCGCTCGGCGTCCCGAAGGCGGCACCAGGCTTCGAGACAGGGCGGACCGAGGTCCAGGCTGCTGAGGGTGCGCACGGTTCGGCTGCCCGAGGTGGCAACGTACCCGACGGTGATGGCCTGACCTGCGTCGATCAGCCGCACGGATGGTGTGCCGGTGACGACAGCGGTGAGGTCGGCGTCGATCGGGACTTCATGCCCGGGCACCTCGCGAGATCAGGATCATGACAGGGGGCGGACCCGCCGCGGGGGTTTCAAGGGTGTCCTACGCCTGTGATCCGCAGGTGCCGTACGGGAGCGGCTTCCCTCGTTGTTGGGCGCCGACATCCGCGGAGCGGCGGGAACGGGTCTACCCGGATACCCGGAACATTCGAATTGGGTGCATGTGAACGCAACCAGAAATGCAGCCAGAGCACAACGAGAAGCCGAGTCGCAGATCGCGGCTCGGCTTCTCGTTTCGCCTGTTCAGGCGGTTGCGGAGGATACGAGATTCGAACTCGTGAGGGGTTGCCCCCGACACGCTTTCCAAATGTTCGTCTGGGGGCTCGGCGACGGATGGGGTCGTTCTGACCTGGGACGGAGCCGGGAGTCGGACGGTTGATGAACGGCTCTGGACGGGGGTGAACGAGACCAGAAATGAGACCAGAGTGCCGGGTCACACCTTCTTGACGACGATCGACTCCGGAACCAGCTTCTCCAGGTCGTCCACGTCCGAGGTGAAGATGGTGACCTGCCCCTTCTGCTGGCGCGCGATGACGGCGAGCACCGCGTCGATCGCGTACTTGTGGCCATGCAGCTTGGCATCCGCCAGCAGGCGGCGGGCCTGGCGGGCCTCGTTCTTTCCGATGTCGGCGACTCGGAGCCGCGAGAGCACCCAGTCCCAGCGCTGCTCGGTGGTTCTGCCGTCGTACGCCTCGATCAGCGTCAGAGGAGATGTCACCACCTCGGCTTCACCTCCGGCCGCGAGGCCGAGCCATGCCATCATCTTCCGGTCGCCGCGCACGGCCAGGGACAAGGCTTCGCAGTCGAGTACGAAGACGCGCAGTGGTCGCCGGCCCGGCTCACCGGCCCGCTTCTTCACGCGGCCTCTCCCGCGCCGTGCGTTCCGGCGGTGCGACGGCGCTCGTGCTCGGCGTCGAGCCCCTCCAGTTCCTCGAACGCTGCCGTGTGCTCCTCCTCGGTGAGGGAGCCGTGTTCCTCCTGCAGCCAGTCGGACAGCTCCCGCAGCCGGTCCCGGTCGCGCTTGAAGCGCAGCGCCTCGGCGACGTACGCCGACAGGCCCCGCTCCGCCGCCTCCGCGCGGATCTCGTTCAGGAGATCCTCGGGAATCGTCACCGTTACCTTCTTCGTCGCCATACAAGAGACCATACTCTTGGTATCGCCTTGCTTACCAGTGCGTTCTGTGACCGCCGGATCGGCGATCAGGCGGTCGTGGCGGGACGTGGGCTGCCGTGGAAGACCTGTCCGGTGTGCCAGGAGCGGTGGGCGGCGGCGATGGGGCGGATGCCTGGCTGGGGACCTATGACCGGACGGCCGGCGAGCGTGATGACGTGCTCGCGGGCGGCGGTACTGCGGCCGACGAAGCTCTGCGAGACCAGGATGCGGTGGCCCTCGCCGATACCGAGAACGCCCTTGTCGAAGAGCTTGTGGTGCAGCGAGCACAGGCACAGCCCGTTGTCGATGTCGTCCGGTCCGCCGAACGCCCACCAGCGCACATAGGCGGCCTCAAGCCCGACCGGCACCGCGCCGATCCTGCCGTCGTACCCGCAGAAGGCGCACTGGTACTCGTACGCCGTCAGGACCATCTCCCGCATCCGCCGGTCCCGCTGCCTGCGCGCGGCCGAGAACCGTCCGGTCTCGGCCTCCTCCAACTCCAGGCCGACGGCTTCGCACAGCTCGCCGTGGAGGGAGGGCGGGAAGTTCAGATCGAGCAGCACCCGAGTCATCCGGCCGAGCAGGGACGGCTCCCGCCGCAGTGCCGTCCGCAGCTGAGGCGTCAGCCGCCCGGCGGCCCCGGTCGCCCGCAGCTCCCTGACTCCGGTCCCGGGGCTGCCCGTCCCGCGCTCGGTGCGCACCTCCCACACCCCGTCACTCACCAGGTGGTGGAAGGGATAGGCGGGCGTCGTCCGGTTACCGGGCCCGTACTCGGCGAGCAGCCGCCGCAGGTCCTGCTCCACCGCGCTGTACCGCAGCTCGCCGTCGGCGTCCTGCTGAAACCGGCTGAGCGCGTACAGGAACAGCAACGGCTTGTGCGGAGCCCGCACCCCACTCCTCGTCCACTGCCTCAGCTGCGCGGTGCGCTCGACCCAGTCCATGACCGGCGATCGTAGTGGCGGCTGGTCGAACAATGATCCGTGCACGGGGTGGGTCAGTGGGCCATGCCGAGGGCTACGCGGGCATGACGCCGAGGACGCGGGAGAGGGTGAAAACCCGTTCGTCCTCGCGCAAATGGCACCAGGCATACAGATGGGGCGGGTCGAGATCGAGCTCGCTGAGGGTACGTACGGTCCGGTTGCCCGAGGCGGCGACGTACTCGACCGTGATGGCCGTGCCGGCGTCGACGGCGTGGGCGAGCTGGCGGACATCGCTGTACGTCAGGTTCTTCGCGTACCCGGCGATGATCTCCTCGGTGTCCGTGCCGTAGGGGACCCCGGTGCCGAACGGGTCGGGATCCGGAAGTGCCGATGGGGCGTCCCGCAGCCTGGCGGCCAGGGCGCTCAGGCCGACGTCCACCGGGGTCTCGGTCGGCACGGACCGCCGTCGTTGGCCTGGGAGTGGGGTCGGAGCCGGGGCGGAGGCACGTCGGTGCCGGGTCTTCTCGACGCGTACGGTTCCGTCGGCCTTCTCGGCGACGGGGGCATAGCCGGCGGCCCGGAGCGCGGCGAGGGTCTTGTCGAGCGGAGTCCGGCAGACCAGCACGGTCGGCGCCAGCTGCCGCAGCCCGAGCTCGGCGAGCTTGCGGTGGGCGGCGAGTTCGGCGAGGAGGGCGGGTTCCTCGCCGTGGATCACGCAGGCCGCGGGCGCGATGCGCATACGGCCGTGGGCGCGCGCGGTGTCGTGGATCAGATACGACAGCGGCTGGGGAAGGGCGCCGACGGCGACGTCGGCCAGGTCGGCGGTGATGGCGTCGGGTGTACGGCCGGTGTCCAGGGCGCCGCGGATGGTGCCCGGGCTGAACCGCCACACGGATGCCGTGCCGACGGCTTCCCGCTCTGCGACGGCGTCCAGCAGGGCGGACAGGCGGGCTGACGGTGTGCCGGTGACGACGGCGGTGAGGTCCGCGCCGAAGCGGGCCGTGCTGGTGGCCGTCGGCAGCAGCCGCCGACTGGCCGCGGCCAGTGCTTCGCCGTCATCGGCCTGCAAGGCGGCACCGATGCGGGACAGGGAGCCGCGGGCCATCACACCGAGTAGTTCTGCTTCACGGACCACGGAGGCGAAGGGCGTGGCGTCCTGGGGAAGTGGATGGGCGAACGGACGGTGCCAGGCGACGAGCGGCCCCAGTTCCACGGGGCTCCGCACCCCCTGGTCCGCCGGGAGCGCCACCGCCGCAGCGAGAAGCCCGTCCCGGGCCTGCACACAGCCGCCACAAGGTGGTGTTCCGGCGAGTGCGGGCAGCGCCTTGCCGTCCTCGTCGCGGGCCTGGACCGGGGTCTGCGGCAACGTTCGCCACGCCTGGAGAAGCGCGGTGAGCTGCTCCGCCGGTTCCCGCTCCGCCCAGGCGTCGTAACCTTCCGTCGCCGCGACCCGGTCACCGTCCCGGGCCAGCAGCCCGGCGTCGTACGCCGTCTCCAGGACAAGGCGTACGACGATGTCGTCGCACTGCGCGGCCTTGGCGATCCGGGACAGCTCACGCGCCCCGACCCCTCCGGACTTCAGACGGGCCGGCGGAGACGCGGCGCACGCCGCCAGAACCGAGGCGGCGTGGGCGGCGAACGCCGTGGCGGCTGCCGCCGCCTCCCGATCCACCTCCGCCTCGGTGACGGACACCGTCCGCACGATGGGCGGGCACGGCTCGAACGGGGCGTGCCAGTCGGCCCCGCGCAGCGCGAGCGCCACCTCGGCCGGCATGCGTGCGGGCCCGTACCCGGAGTACCGGTCCTGGACCAGCAGTCCCCGCTCCAGCGCCCACCGCGCACCCGGTCCGGAATCGGCCCGTGGGGCCCCGAGCATCAGGAACTCCGTCTGTTCCTGCCTCTGTTCACCCTGGTGACGGGCTCGCCGCTCAAGCAGCTCCCGAGTGGCCACAGGCGCCGCCGCAACCACCGCGGCCACCCGCTTCGGATCACTGTGGTGTTCCAGCAGGGCGGCCAGCCGATCTTTCTTGGTGGTGCCGGGAGCTGGGATGCCCAAGGCCACCAGCATGCGCCGCAGTTCCTCGGAGGTCGTGTCCGCCAGCAGCCGGGCGAGCGGCGCGTCCAGCCCCAGCGGCGAATCCCACGCCTGCCGCAACGGCGCCGTCATGTGGAGCAGCCCTTGGCCGTCCGGCCAGACGAGCGCGTGATCGGCCAGTGTCTCCAGGGCCGCATCCAGCCAGCGATCGGTCTCCGTTTCGGCCACGTCCAGCAGGTCGGCCAAAGCGGCCCGTGGAACGGGTCCCAATGCCGCCAGCGCCTCAGCCACCTGCAGCTGTGGCCGCGCGAGCTCCGCCAGCACTGGGGCCACCGACGCCGGACGCTGAAGGCGGTCCGCGAGTTCGCCGAACGATCGTGGCTCCGGCGGGGACACGGCATCCGGGCGAGTCGCCAGGACTCGCTCAAGTCGGCCGACTTCCAGACCACTCAGCCACGAGGCCAGAGTTGATCCGCTGGGCTTTCCGATGGGGCACCTCACAAAGACGACGCCGTTGACCTTGGAACCGGAACCGGTCCTGCGCACGCTCCAGAATGGCGCATCGCGGGGGGACCTGTGTCCTGCGGCGGCAGGAAGCCGATGGTGAGTGAAGGGCGTTGTCCTGTGGATCGACTCACCAGTGGCAAAGCTATGCGACGAAAAGTGCTTTATGTCGGAAATAAACGAGACCAGAACTGAGACCACAGCATGCCGAGAACCCCGGCCGCTGAGCGGTCCGGGGTTCTCATTTCGCCTGTTCAGGCGGCTGCGGAGGATACGAGATTCGAACTCGTGAGGGGTTGCCCCCAACACGCTTTCCAAGCGTGCGCCCTAGGCCTCTAGGCGAATCCTCCGCCGGAAACATTACATGACGCGGGGGAGTGGTTGCGAACCCGATCCCCGGGACCGTCCCCAGCCCCCCTCCCGGGCCCGAGCACCCTCCGGCATCCGGTAGGCTTGGCGCAGCCCCTCACGTGGCGCTATCTCGCTGAACTCCCCCAGGGCCGGAAGGCAGCAAGGGTAGGTGAGCTCTGGCGGGTGCGTGGGGGGCGCCTGATTTTCCTCCCGCCGACGACCGTGCCCCCGTCCCCACGGGGGGCACGGTTGTCGGCGGTGGCCTATATCGTCGGAGGCGTGTCGTCCCTCGCGCTGTACCGCCGCTACCGCCCCGAGGCCTTTTCCGAGGTCATCGGGCAGGAGCATGTCACCGACCCCCTCCAGCAGGCCCTCCGCAACAACCGGGTCAACCACGCGTACCTCTTCAGCGGGCCGCGCGGCTGCGGCAAGACGACCAGTGCCCGTATCCTCGCCCGCTGCCTGAACTGCGAGGAGGGCCCGACGCCGGACCCGTGCGGGGAGTGCCGGTCCTGCCGGGACCTGGCGCGCAACGGGCCGGGCTCGATCGACGTCATCGAGATCGACGCCGCGTCGCACGGCGGTGTGGACGACGCCCGCGAGCTGCGTGAGAAGGCGTTCTTCGGTCCCGCCTCCAGCCGGTACAAGATCTACATCATCGACGAGGCGCACATGGTCACCTCGGCGGGCTTCAACGCCCTGCTGAAGGTGGTCGAGGAGCCGCCGGAGCACCTGAAGTTCATCTTCGCGACGACCGAGCCCGAGAAGGTCATCGGCACGATCCGGTCGCGCACCCACCACTACCCGTTCCGCCTGGTGCCGCCCGGCACCCTGCGCGACTACCTCGCCCAGGTGTGCGAACGCGAGGCCATCCCCGTCGAGGACGGTGTGCTTCCGCTGGTTGTGCGCGCCGGGGCCGGGTCCGTGCGCGACTCGATGTCGGTGATGGACCAGCTGCTGGCGGGCGCCGGCCCGGACGGCGTGACGTACGCCATGGCCACGGCGCTGCTGGGCTACACCGACGGCGCGCTGCTGGACTCGGTGGTGGACGCCTTCGCGGCCGGTGACGGTGCGGCGGCCTTCGAGGTGGTCGACCGGGTGATCGAGGGCGGGCACGACCCGCGGCGCTTCGTCGCCGACCTGCTGGAGCGGCTGCGCGACCTGGTGATCCTGGCCGCCGTGCCGGATGCCGGGGAGAAGGGCCTGATCGACGCCCCCGCCGACGTGGTGGAGAGGATGACGGCCCAGGCCTCGGTCTTCGGCCCGGCCGAGCTGAGCCGGGCGGCGGACATCGTCAACGAGGGCCTGACGGCCATGCGCGGCGCGACCTCGCCGCGGCTGCAGCTGGAGCTGATCTGCGCCCGGGTGCTGCTGCCCGCTGCGTACGGCGACGAGCGGTCCCTCCAGGCCCGTCTGGACCGTCTGGAGCGGGGCGCGAGCCTCGCGGGAGGCCTGGTGGCGGGTGCGGGTCCGGCGGGTGGGGCCCCCGTGGCGGCGCCCCCCGCGCCGGGCGGCGGTCCGGCGGCGGCCCGTACGGCCCTGGCCGGGCAGCAGGACGCGCCCGCACCGCAGGCCCCGGCGCCCACGCAGCCCACTCCGCCCGTACAGCCCGCACAGCCTTCCCAGCCCTCCGCCCCCGCGGGGCGGCCGGAGAGCGGGCCCGCACCGGACGCCGGCAGGCGGCCCGGCGCCTGGCCGGGGGCGGCACCGGGCGGTGGCGGTCAGGCGGAGCCGCAGGCCCGCCCCGGGGCGTGGCCCGGGCAGCAACAGCAACAGGCACAGCAGCCGGCGCAGCAGCCCGACCGGCCGCAGGACGACGGCCGGCGCCCCGGCGCCTGGCCCACTCCGGCGACCGCCCCCGCGCAGGCCCAGGC
>NZ_JAKMAY010000240.1:0-8905 GCF_022015835.1 Streptomyces sp. ICN903
GCAGCAGCCGCAACAGCACCACCAGCCCCCGCAGCACCACCAGCAGGGGCCGCCGCCCCAGCAGCAGCCCGCGAACTGGGCGGTGACGGTCGGGCCCGACCACGAGTACTTCACCGCGATGATGCGGCGCAGCGGCCCCGAGGCGGCCGGGCTCAACATGCCCGCCTACACCGCCGAGCAGCGCGTCCAGCTCAGCGGCCCCCAGGTCACCATCGGCCGCCGCCGCCACTCCACCGGCGAGTCGCCCGACATCGACCTGGGCCGCTCGCCGGAGGACCCGGGGGTCTCGCACCAGCACGCGGTGCTGGTGCGGCAGCCCGACGGAAGCTGGTCCGTGGTCGACCAGGACTCCACCAACGGCACCACCATCAACGGCGCCGAGGACCCGATCCAGCCGTTCGTCCCCGTCCCGCTCCAGGAGGGCGACCGGGTGCACGTCGGCGCGTGGACCACGATCACCCTGCACCGGGGCTGACCCCCCGGACCGGCGCCGGCCGGCGCCCCGGCCCGTCCGGGGCGCCACCACCTGGGCCCCGGCACAGGCGCCGGTCCGCCCGATGAGACAGCCCCGGGTCCCGGCCAGTGCCGGAAGGTGATGTTCCGGCACTAGCCTCCGTTCCATGACAGACGCCGCGATCACAGTCGAGGGACTGCGCAAGCGGTACGGGGATGTGCAAGCCGTCGACGGGGTGTCCCTCACCGTCGAACGCGGCGAGTTCTACGGCATCCTCGGACCGAACGGCGCGGGCAAGACGACCACCCTGGAGATGACCGAGGGCCTGCGCAGGCCGGACGAGGGGACGGTCCGGCTGCTCGGCCGGTCCCCCTTCCCCCGCGACCCGGCGCTGCTGCGCCGCATGGGCGTCCAGCTCCAGGCGTCGGCGTTCTTCGAGAAGCTGACCGCCCGCGAGCAGATCCGCACCTTCGCCTCCCTCTACGACGTCCCCGCCGAGCGCGCCGACGCGATGCTGGAGACCGTCGGCCTGACCGAGAAGGCCGGCACCCGCGAGAACAAGCTCTCCGGGGGCCAGGCGCAGCGGCTGTCCATAGCCTGCGCGCTGGTCCACGACCCGGAGCTGGTGTTCCTGGACGAGCCGACCACCGGCCTCGACCCGCAGGCCCGCCGCAACCTGTGGGACCTGCTGCGCGCCATCAACGAGGAGGGCCGCACCGTGGTGCTCACCACGCACTACATGGACGAGGCCGAGACGCTGTGCGACCGGGTGGCGGTGATGGACCACGGCCGCGTGCTGCGCATGGGAGCCCCGGCCGATCTGGTGGCGGAGCTGGGCGTGGACTCCCTGGAGGACGTCTTCCTCCAGCTGACCGGACGGGAGTACCGCCAGTGAGCGCCAAGACGTTCGCCAGCCTCTCCAGGGCGATGGCCCTGGGCCTGCTGCGGGACCGTACGGCCGCCTTCTTCATGCTGGTCTTCCCGCTGATGTTCCTGGTGCTGTTCGGCGCGCTGTTCCAGAACGACTCGACGGCGCGGGCGGAGATCGTCCAGGTCGGCCGGGTCGAGATCTTCGACTCCCTGCCGCGCGAGGCGCGCGAGGGGCTGAAGGAGGTCCTGGAGATCAGGCGGTCCGACGACCGGGAGGAGGCCCTGGAGGAGGTCCGCGCGGGCGACGTGGACGCCGCCGTGTGGCAGGAGGGCGACGAGGTGCGGCTGCGCTACTCGGCCGCCGACCAGGTCCGGGCGGGCAACGCGCGGGCGCTGGTCGACTCGGTCGTCCAGCAGGTCAACATCGCCGCGACCGGGCAGCCGCCCGCCTACGAGCTGACCGCCCGCCAGGTGGAGGACGAGTCGCTGAAGGCGATCCAGTTCCTCACCCCGGGCCTGCTCGGCTGGGCGGTGGCGATGGGCGCGGTCTTCGGCTCGGCGTTCACCCTGGTCAACTGGCGCAAGAAGCGCATCCTGCGGCGGCTGTGGCTGGCCCCGGTGAGCGCGGGCACGGTCATCGCGGCCCGCATCGGGGTGAGCGTGGGGCTGGCCCTCGTCCAGACCGCGGTCTTCCTCGGCGTGGCCTCCATCCCCTACTACGGCCTGGAGCTGAGCGGCCACTGGTGGCTGGCCGTGCCGCTGGTGGTGTGCGGCACGCTGGCCTTCATGTCCATCGGGCTGGTCGTCGGCGCCTGGGCGAAGACCGAGGAGGCGGCGAACGGGGTGGCCCAGGTGGTCATCCTGCCGATGGCCTTCCTCTCCGGCGCCTTCTTCCCGCTGGACGTGGCGCCGGCCTGGATCCGGACGGTCTCCGGCCTCTTCCCGCTGACGTACCTGAACGAGGCGATGCAGGACGTCCTCTCCCGCGGCCAGTCCTGGGGCGCGGTGCTGCCCGTCATGGGCGGGCTGCTGCTGTTCGCGGCGGTCCTGACGGCCGTGGCCGCCCGGCTCTTCCGCTGGGACGACGCCTGAGGCCCCGGCCGCCCGCCGGGCCGGGCCCGGGTCCTCGGGGGCACGGGTCCTCAAGGCCATGGACCCCGAGCCCCGAGGGCACGGGCCGGGCATCTGCGACCATGGGGGGCGTGATGGAGATTCCGCGTGGCGACGTGCAGACGCAGACCTTCTTCGAGCAGGTCGGGGGCGAGGAGACCTTCCGGCGGCTGGTGCGCCGGTTCTACGAGGGTGTCGCCGGGGACCCGCTGCTGCGGCCGATGTACCCGGAGGAGGACCTGGGCCCGGCCGAGGAGCGGCTGGCGCTGTTCCTGATGCAGTACTGGGGCGGGCCCCGGACGTACAGCGAGCAGCGGGGGCACCCCCGGCTGCGCATGCGGCACGTGCCCTTCAGGGTCGACCGCGCAGCCCACGACGCCTGGCTGCGGCACATGCGCGACGCCGTGGACGACCTCGGCCTGTCCCCCGAGCACGAGAGGCAGCTGTGGGACTACCTGGTCTACGCGGCCGCCTCGATGGTCAACACCCCGGACTGACCCCCCGCACCGCGCACGCACACGGCGCACACGGCGATGCCCCGGCCCTTCCCGCTCCACGGGCCGGGGCTTTCCCGATGTCGCCCACGGAGGCGTCCACGGAGGTCTCCACGGGGAGCGGAGACGCTCTCAGAGCGGGGTGACGCTCAGCCCCGGCACGCCCCGCCCGGTGCCGCGCACGGCGACCGAGCCGTACGGGGTGCGCAGCCGCAGCCAGGTGCCGGCGGCCAGCACGGCCACCGCGGCGGCGGGCTCGCCCGCGGCGGGCGGCGGCGGGCCCTGCGGGCCGGCCGCCAGGGCCGGGCCGCGCGAACGCAGCATGCCCAGCGCCTGCGCGGCGTGCACGGCGCGCAGCGGCAGCCCCGTACCGCCGCCCAGGGGGCGGGACCAGATCTCCTCCGCCAGCGCGTCCAGCGCCTCGCGGGTGCGCTCGCCGGGCGCCAGCGCCTCGCTGCGCCGCCGGAACTCGGCGACCACCGAGGCGGCCGCCGCGCGCACCGACTCGTACGGCAGCTCGCCCACCGGACGCCAGCCGCCGCGCGGCGGCAGCAGACCGGCCCAGGGCGGGCCGGTCACGGCGGCGGGCACAGAGGCTGACTCGGAGTCCTCGTCGAGACCCTCCAGCAGTTCCCCGGCGGAGACCGTCGCGTCCAGATCCGCCGGTTCGGTCAGCCGGGCGGTGCGCACGGCCAGCACCTCGAAGCGGGCCGGGCGCGCGAAGACGCCCAGGACGCCGTCGCCGGTCGCCCGAAGCCGTACCGCCGCGGTCTTCTCCCAGCGCAGCAGCCGCCCCAGGAGGGCGGCCAGCTCGGCCGCCTCCCCGGGGTCGGCGAACACCAGGCGTGGGGGTTGTCCGCTCATGCGGCGGCGGCCCCCGTCGCGCTGTCGTCCAGGTACTCCTTGAGGAAAGCCTTCTCCTCGTCGGAGAGCCGGCGCGGACGCTCGCGCTCCAGGTCGTACGGCACCACGACCGTCGAGGCCCGGACGTAGACGGTGTCCCCCTCGCCGGGGCCGTCCTTGACCTCGTACTCCACCGTCAGCGAGGCCGCACCGATCTTCGTCACCCACAGCTCGACCACAACCGGCTCGTGCCGGTGCACCAGCGGGCGCAGATAGGAGATCTCGTGCCTGGCCACCACCGAGCCGCCGGTGAAGGCCCCCGACGCCGCCTGGCGGGCGAGCCGGAACATGAAGTCGATCCGCGCCTCCTCCAGATACCTCAGGAACACGACGTTGTTGACGTGCCCGAAGGAGTCCATGTCGGACCAGCGCAGGGGGCAGGGGAATGTGTGGCGCACGCTTCCTCAGCCCCGCGTCAGCTTCTTGTAGGTGGTGCGGTGCGGACGGGCGGCGTCCGGACCGAGCCGCTCGATCTTGTTCTTCTCGTACGACTCGAAGTTGCCCTCGAACCAGAACCACTTGCTCTCGCCCTCGTAGGCGAGGATGTGGGTGGCCACGCGGTCCAGGAACCAGCGGTCGTGGGAGACCACCACGGCGCAGCCGGGGAACTCCAGCAGCGCGTTCTCCAGCGAGGACAGGGTCTCGACGTCGAGGTCGTTGGTCGGCTCGTCGAGCAGGAGCAGGTTGCCGCCCTGCTTGAGGGTGAGCGCCAGGTTCAGGCGGTTGCGCTCACCGCCGGAGAGGACCCCGGCCGGCTTCTGCTGGTCCGGGCCCTTGAAGCCGAACGCGGAGACGTAGGCGCGCGAGGGCATCTCGACCTGGCCGACGTTGATGTAGTCCAGCTCGTCGGAGACGACGGCCCACAGCGTCTTCTTGGGGTCGATGTTGGCGCGGGCCTGGTCGACGTAGGAGATCTTGACCGTGTCGCCGATCTTGATGGTGCCGGAGTCCGGCTCCTCCAGGCCCTGGATCATCTTGAACAGCGTGGTCTTGCCCGCGCCGTTGGGGCCGATGACACCGACGATGCCGTTGCGCGGCAGGGTGAAGGAGAGGTCGTCGATGAGGACCTTGTCACCGAACGCCTTGTGCAGGTGCTCGACCTCCACCACGACGTTGCCCAGACGCGGGCCCGGCGGGATCTGGATCTCCTCGAAGTCCAGCTTGCGGGTCTTCTCGGCCTCGGCGGCCATCTCCTCGTAGCGGGTCAGACGCGCCTTGGACTTCGCCTGGCGGCCCTTGGCGTTGGAGCGGACCCACTCCAGCTCCTCCTTGAGGCGCTTCTGCCGCTTGGCGTCCTTCTGCCCCTCGACCTTGAGGCGGGCGGCCTTCTTCTCCAGGTAGGTGGAGTAGTTGCCCTCGTAGGGGTGGGCGCGGCCGCGGTCGAGCTCGAGGATCCACTCGGCGACGTTGTCCAGGAAGTACCGGTCGTGGGTGATGGCCACGACGGTGCCCTCGTACTTGGCCAGGTGCTGCTCCAGCCACAGCACGGACTCGGCGTCCAGGTGGTTGGTGGGCTCGTCCAGCAGCAGCAGGTCGGGGGCCTCCAGCAGCAGCTTGCACAGCGCGACGCGGCGCTTCTCACCACCGGAGAGGTTGGTGACGGGCCAGTCGCCGGGCGGGCAGCCCAGGGCGTCCATGGCCTGCTCCAGCTGGGCGTCCAGGTCCCAGGCGTTCGCGTGGTCGAGCTGCTCCTGGAGCTTGCCCATCTCCTCCATCAGCTCGTCGGTGTACTCGGTCGCCATCTGCTCGGCGATCTCGTTGAACCGGTCGAGCTTGCCCTTGATCTCCGCGACGCCGTCCTGGACGTTCTCCAGCACCGTCTTGGACTCGTCCAGCGGGGGCTCCTGCAGGAGGATGCCGACGCTGTAGCCGGGGGCGAGGAAGGCGTCGCCGTTGGACGGCTGCTCCAGCCCGGCCATGATCTTCAGCACCGTGGACTTTCCGGCGCCGTTGGGGCCCACGACACCGATCTTCGCTCCGGGCAGGAAGCTCAGCGTGACGTCGTCGAGAATCACCTTGTCGCCGTGCGCCTTACGCGCCTTGCGCATGGTGTAGATGTACTCAGCCAAGAGAAACCGTCCGGCAATCAGGGAGTGGGCAGATACACCCCATCTTGCCGCACCCCCGCGCTGGGACGAAAACGAGTACCGCGGCGACCTGTGTCACGGCCCCGGGCCGTGAAAAGACCGCGTGCCGCCGCAAGCGGTGCGGCGGCACGCGGCCGGGTGGTCCGGGCGGATCAGGCGATCACGCCCGGACCGGTGGAGCCGTGTGAGGCGACGGCTCAGTCGTCGGAGCCGGCGGTGGCGGGCTTCTTCTTCCGGAGGAAGAAGACGGCGGCGCCACCGAGGACCACCAGGGCGAGGGCGACGCCCGCGATGATCGGGGTGTTGCTGCTGCTGCCGGTCTCGGCGAGGTTGCCGTCGGTGTCACCGGTGTCGCCGGTGTCGCCGCCGACGGTGGCCGGGCTGGGCTCGGTGGAGGGCTTGGGGCTCTCCTCCTCGCCGCCGCCGTTGCCGCCGGTGGTGGTCTCGGTCTCGCAGTCGAGGGTGCCGGTGAAGGTCTCCTTGAAACCGTTCGGACCGGTGATCGTGATGTTGTACTCCTGGTCCTCCTGGACCGGGACGGTCACGGTCTCGGAGCCGCCGGCCGGGATCTCGTACTCCTTGCCCGCGAGGGAGAAGGAGAACGGCTCGTCACCCTCGTTGGTGGCGGTGACGTCCACGCCGCCCTTGACGCAGTTCTTCTCGGCGGTCACGGCCGGGATCGGGCCCTCGTTGGCCCAGTTCGCGGTCGCGTTGGCGGTGACGCTGGAGCTGCTGGAGCCGGCCAGGATCTGGGTCTGGCTCGGGTTCTTCGGGTCGACGCTGGTGAAGGCGCGGCCCACGGCGACCTCGGTGTTGGCCTGCGCGGTCAGCGAGGCGGTGCCGGGCTCGGTGCCCTTGGGCACGTCGAAGAAGAGCTGGTCGCCCTCCTTGGCGGTGGTCACCGCGTTGCCGTCCTTGTCGACGACCGTCACACCCGCGTTCGCGGCCTCCGCGCCGGGCGCGACGTTCACGGTCTGCGCGTTGGTGCGGACGGTGACCGGGCCGAGCTTCTCACCGGCCTTGCCGGAGACGGCGGACGGCTCGAGCGTGAGCGAGGCCTTCGGCTCGGCGAGGTTCTGAGCCTCCCGGATCAGGTACTCGGCGAGCTTGTCGGCGTTGTCGTCGTCCGCGTCGACCTTCACGTTGTCGGAGAAGTGCCAGATCGCGATCTGGGTGCCGGCGGCGGCGGTCTTCTCGGTGAGGCTGACGCCCTCGCCGGCCTTGCTCGCGAGCGCCGTGAGGTCGTTCACCTGCGGGTAGGAGTTCTGCAGGATCCAGAGGATCTTGCCCGCGTTCTCGTTGTTGTGCAGCGTGGACTCGTCCCAGGACGCCTCGCGGTACTTGGCGCCCGCGACCGTCCCTCGGCCGACGTCGATGCAGTAGGTCTTCAGGGTGCCGCCACCCTCGACCTGCAGCTCGAACAGACCGGCAGCGGTGTTGCCCGGATTGGGACCGTTGAGGATCTTGACACCGGAACCGATCGTCACACCGGCCTTGGGCAGGGTGGCGAGCACGCCGCCCTGCTGGTTGTTCTCGTCTGCGACGGCGGTCCCCGCGCCGGCGATCGCTCCTACCGCCAGCATGCCCGTGGCTATCGCTGCGGCGGCGAAACGGGCGGGACCCCGTCCGCGTACAGAAATCATGGTCTGGTCGTCCCCTCGTCAACCCCCGTGTCTCAGGGGGTGATCGTAGGGAGCAATCGGAACGCGGTCCCCAGGAATATCAGACGTTACACACTCCGATTCCCAATCGTTATCAGGGAATGCCGCGGAACCGCACTCACTGCGACATAGGGGCAGTTACCGGCTGGTTGTGTGTAAGTCTCATGGACTTGCGGCCGGTTCGCCGGTGGGAACGGCCCGTACGACACGGCGGAACGACGAGGTGCCCCGGGCCAGGTCGTGCCCCACCGCCGTGGCCTCGATCTCCGCCGACGTCCAGCGCTTCCCGTCGCGCTCGCCCTGCTGCACTCGCAACCGCCCCTGGACGACCAGGGGTTCGCCGACGGTCACGGAGGCCGCCAGGTTCTCCGCGAGCCCCCGGAACGCCCATACCGTGTAGAAGCTGGTGTAGGCGTCCGTCCAGCCGCCCCGCTGCTCGTCGTAGCGCCGCACCGTGGTGGCCAGCCGCAGCCGGGCCACCGGATGACCGGACGCCGTCGTCCTGGCCTCCACCGCCGACGCGGCGTTGCCGACCACCGTCACCGTCGTCTCGTTCACTGGAACCGCCCCCGTCCTCTTCCCGTTCGCTCCCGTACGGCTCGTACGGGTCGTGCGAGCCGTACGGGAGCGATGCTGCCCGCCCGAGACGATGTCCGCCGCGGCCTGTGGAGTACCGCCGGGTTGTGGACAACCCGGCCACCCGGACGGGTGACCGGGTGGCAGGGCGGCCGGGCAGAAGGTCTCCCGGTCCGGCCTCAGGCGCGGTCCGTGCCGCCCGCCGCGATGACGTACTGCTCTCGCACCTCCCGGTACCGCAGCAGTTCGGCGGCCACCGGCTCCAGCACCCAGGCCTGGCCCCAGCCGGTCGCCAGCCGCCGCAGTCCGCGCTCCTCCTCCAGCCCGTACGCCCGCGCCGGCCCCCGTGCCGCGATCCGGCAGCACCCGGCCAGCAGCGGACCGCCCAGCGCACCGCCCGTCAGCAGCGCCACCGGCAGCCAGACGCCGCCCCATCCGGGCCCTCCGGCGATCAGGTCCACCAGCAGGTAGAGGCCGATCAGCTGGACGGCCAGCATCAGCCACTGCGCGCAGGCGACCACCGTCCACCAGCGCGGCCTCGGCGGCCGGGCCTCGTCGCCGTCGTCCTCGGCCGACGCGATCGCGTCCTCCAGTGCCTCCGGCAGCCCCAGCGCGCCGCGCCAGGCCGCGTCCCGCACCGAGCGGGCCCACGGCTGCGGCAGCCCGGCAGACGCCTCCTCGGCCAGCTCCCGGACCGCCTGCGCCAGTACGGGCCGGGCCACCGCGGCCCTCTCCGGCGCCGCGGACCCG
>NZ_JAKMAY010000241.1:0-6379 GCF_022015835.1 Streptomyces sp. ICN903
GAGGTGGGCACGGGGGCGGGGGAGCCGTTCTCGGACTGTGTCACTTGTCCTCCGGGATGTCCGTGCGGTCGACCGGCCACCAGGGCAGCACCCGGTACGTGGTCTCGGCGCCCGCGCTCTCACCGCTCCACGGCGGCGGCGCGACCGGCGTGGTCGCCGACCGCACCTGCACGCGCCGGATCTCGCCGCCGTTCAGCTCGGGTCCGAACCGCGACATCACGATCCGCCGCAGATACTCCTCGGAGAGGTCCCCGCGCAGCCCGTTGGGCCGGTTCTCCTCGTCGTGCGAGCCGGTGAAGAAGTCCCAGGCGCGGCGGAGCTCGTTCTGGTCGGTGTGGCTGGGGAAGGGGTTGCCGCGGATGTTGCCGATGTCCATCGCCGTCAGGTCCACCCAGCCGGTCCGCTCGCGTCCGCCGTCCGGCCGGACCACCTCCGCCCGGGCGTGGACGGCGATGTTCTGCTGGAGCGGGTTGGGGGCGAACAGCTTCCAGTTCTGCTCGAACTCGGGGTTGATGTAGTCCGAGACCGTCGAACCGTGCTGCTTGCTGAGGGTGTTGTCCGGCGCGACGTGCAGGAAGACCATCGTCAGGTGCACGCCGGTGAGCACGGTGACGACGCCCAGCGCCACCGCGACGGCGATCCGCGCCGCGGGCGGGAGCGACATCACTCCGGGTGTGTCCTCGGGGGGCGTACCGGAAGGCTCCTCGGGAGGCGTACCGCCGGGTGCGCCGTCCGCCGCCGGGGGCGGCGGCGCCTCCTGGCGCGTCTGTGCTTGTGGATCCATGCCCTCCCCGATCTCGGGCCCGTCCGGGCCCCGCTCTCACGACCCCGCGACAACGGTCGCGCCCCCCGCGGCCGCCCCGGTCCGCGGCGGCCCTACGAGGTTATCCACAGCCTTGACACCTTGGGGCCCGGACGACCACCATTGAACCGAACGATCGGTCGGTTGGTTCCTCGCCAGGAGCAAGGGAGCTCTGCATGACGACGCTGCTGCCGGAGACGGACCGGGGCGGAGGGCCCGGGGCGCATCAGGAGGCGTTCGACGCGGCGATCGCGGCGGACGAGCGGATCGAGCCGCGCGACTGGATGCCCGACGCCTACCGCGCCACGCTGGTGCGCCAGATCGCCCAGCACGCCCACTCCGAGATCATCGGCATGCAGCCGGAGGCCAACTGGATCACGCGCGCGCCCTCGCTGCGCCGCAAGGCGATCCTGATGGCCAAGGTGCAGGACGAGGCGGGGCACGGGCTGTACCTCTACAGCGCCGCCGAGACGCTCGGCGCCAGTCGCGACGAGCTGCTGGACAAGCTGCACTCCGGGCGCCAGAAGTACTCCTCGATCTTCAACTACCCCACCCTGACCTGGGCCGACGTCGGCGCGATCGGCTGGCTGGTGGACGGCGCGGCCATCACCAACCAGGTGCCGCTGTGCCGCTGCTCCTACGGGCCCTACGCGCGGGCCATGGTCCGCGTCTGCAAGGAGGAGTCCTTCCACCAGCGCCAGGGGTACGAGCTGCTGCTCGCGCTGAGCCGGGGCACCGAGGCCCAGCACGCCATGGCGCAGGACGCCGTGGACCGCTGGTGGTGGCCGTCGCTGATGATGTTCGGGCCGCCCGACGACGCCTCGAAGCACTCGGCACAGTCGATGGCCTGGAAGATCAAACGGCACTCCAACGACGAGCTGCGCCAGCGCTTCGTGGACATCTGCGTGCCCCAGGCCGAGTCCCTCGGCCTGACCCTGCCCGACCCCGGGCTGCGGTGGAACGAGGAGCGCGGGCACTACGACTTCGGGCCGATCGACTGGTCCGAGTTCCACGAGGTGCTGCGCGGCAACGGCCCCTGCAACGAGCAGCGGCTGGACCGCCGCCGCCGCGCCCATGAGGAGGGCGCCTGGGTGCGCGAGGCCGCCGCGGCGTACGCCCGCAAGCACGGCGGGCAGGACGGCGACGGAAGGACGGCGGCATGACCACCAGCGAATGGCCCCTGTGGGAGGTCTTCGTCCGCAGCAGGCGCGGCCTGTCCCACACCCACACCGGCAGCCTGCACGCGCCCGACGCCGAGATGGCCCTGCGCAACGCACGGGACCTGTACACCCGGCGGTCGGAGGGCGTCTCGATCTGGGTGGTGCCGTCGTCCGCGATCACCGCCTCCTCGCCCGACGAGAAGGACCCGTTCTTCGAGCCCGCCGCCGACAAGCCCTACCGCCACCCCACCTTCTACGAGGTCCCGGAAGGGGTGCGGCACCTGTGAGCGCTCCCCGTACGGCCGTGCTGGCCCTCGGCGACGACGCGCTGGTCCTCTCCCACCGGCTGGGGGAGTGGGCCGGGAACGCACCCGTCCTGGAGGAGGAGGTCGCCCTCGCCAACATCGCGCTGGATCTCCTCGGCCAGGCCCGCACCCTGCTGACGATGGCCGGGGACGAGGACGAGCTGGCGTACCTCCGCGAGGAACGGGCCTTCACCAACGTGCAGCTCGTCGAGCAGCCGAACGGCGACTTCGCCCACACCATCGCCCGCCAGCTGTACTTCTCCGCCTATCAGGAACTGCTGTACGAGCGGCTGGCCGGCGGCGGCACCGACGACGCCGAGCTCGCCGCGCTGGCGGCCAAGGCGGTCAAGGAGGTCGCCTACCACCGCGACCACTCCGAGCACTGGACGCTGCGCCTGGGCGACGGCACCGGGACGAGCCGCAAGCGCATGAAGGACGCGCTGGACGGGCTGTGGCGCTACACCGGCGAGCTGTTCCGGCCCGTCGAGGGCCTGGACGTCGACTGGGCCGGACTGGACGAGGAGTGGACACGGCGCATCACCGCCGTGCTGGAGCGCGCGACCCTCACCGTCCCCGAAGGGCCGCGGAGCAGCCCCTGGGCCGCCGGCGCCGGACGGCAGGGCGTCCACACCGAGCCTTTCGGCCGGATGCTCGCCGAGATGCAGCATCTGCACCGCAGCCACCCGGGAGCGTCGTGGTGACGCCCCCGGCAGAGGCGAAGGCGGCAAAGGCGGCGCCTGGGACGACGACAGGGGCGACGGCGCTGGAGGCGGAGCTGCGCGAGATCGCCGGCTCCGTCCCGGACCCGGAGCTGCCGGTGGTGTCCCTGGCCGAGCTGGGAGTGCTGCGCGGTCTGCACCTGGTCGGGCCCGGCCGGGTGGAGGTCGAGCTGACCCCCACCTACACCGGCTGCCCGGCGGTGGAGGCGATGTCCGCCGACGTGGAGCGGGCACTGCGCGAGCACGGCGTGGCGGAGGTGACGGTCCGCACGGTCCTCTCCCCGCCCTGGACGACGGACGCGATCACCGCCGAGGGCCGCCGCAAGCTGGCCGAGTTCGGGATAGCCCCGCCCCGTCCCGGTGCGGGTGCCTTTGACGGCGGCGGGCCGGTCGCGGTGGACCTGGCCGTCCGCTGTCCCCACTGCGGCTCGACCGACACCACCCTGCTCAGCCGCTTCTCCTCCACCGCCTGCAAGGCGTTGCGCCGCTGCGCCTCCTGCCGGGAGCCGTTCGACCACTTCAAGGAGCTGCTATGAGGTTCCATCCGCTCCGGGTCCGCGAGGTCGAGCGGCTCACGGACGACTCGGTGGCCGTGGCGTTCGAAGTGCCGCCCGAACTGCACGACACCTTCCGCCACGTTCCGGGCCAGCACGTCACCCTGCGGCGCGAGGTGGACGGCGCGGAGGTGCGCCGCACCTACTCCGTCTGCTCCCCCGCCGTTCCCGCACCCGCCGAGCCGGTGCTCCGGGTCGGCATCCGGCTGGTGGAGGGCGGCGCGTTCTCCGCCCACGCCGTCAAGGAGCTGTCCGCCGGGGACACGGTCGACGTGATGCCCCCGACGGGCCGGTTCACCCTGCGTCCCCGTCCCGGCCGCTTCGCGGCGGTCGTCGGCGGCAGCGGCATCACACCGGTGCTGTCCATCGCCGCCACGCTGCTGGCCGAGGAACCGGACGCCCGGTTCTGCCTGATCCGCACCGACCGCACCGCGGCGTCGGCGATGTTCCTGGAGGAGGTCGCCGAGCTGAAGGACCGCCACCCGGACCGCTTCCACCTGGTGCACACGCTCTCCCGCGAGGAACGCCAGGCCGGCCTGCCCACCGGGCGGCTCGACGCCGAGCGCCTCGCCGACCTGCTGCCCGCCCTGCTGCCGGTGCCCGACGTGGACGGCTGGTTCCTGTGCGGGCCGCACGGGCTGGTCCGGGAGGCGGAGCGCGCGCTGACCGCGCTCGGGGTGCCCGCCGCCGCGGTCCACCAGGAGATCTTCCATGTGGACGACGCCTCCCCGGCCGCGGAGCGGCGGACGGCCGCCCGTACCGCGCCCGGCGGCTCGAAGCTCACCGCCACGCTCGACGGCCGGATGGGCGTCTGGCCCGCCGCCGAGGGCGAGACGCTGCTGGAGACGGTGCTGCGCAACCGCTCCGACGCGCCCTACGCCTGCAAGGGCGGGGTGTGCGGCACCTGCCGTGTACGGCTGGTGTCCGGCGAGGTGAGCATGGACCGCAACTTCGCCCTGGAGCCGGAGGAGGTCTCGGCGGGATACGTGCTGGCCTGCCAGTCGCGGCCGGTCACCGAGGCCGTCGAGGTGGACTTCGACGCCTGAGGGCTCCAGGGCCTCTCAGACGGTACAGATCACGGCCCACGGTCTCCGTGCCTCCGTACAACCGGCTTTCGCACAGCCGGTGGGCCCGGCGCGCTCCGACCCCGCGCCGGGCCCCTTTCGCTCGCGGCTCACAACTCACAGCTCACATCGCGCGGCACACGTCACGCGGCGTCCACCTCGGCAGCGTGCCCCGTAAGCAACGCGTCCCCCGTGTGCCTCACGCCACGTGGGCGGGCCCCTGCCCGTCGTTCACCAGCGGCTTCCCGGCAGCCTCCCAGGCCAGCATGCCGCCGTCGACGTTCACCGCGTCGATGCCCTGCCCCAGCAGATACCGCGTGACCTGCGCCGACCGGCCGCCGACCCGGCAGACCACGTACACCCGCCGGTCCGCGGCCTTCTCGGTCACCTCGCCGAACCGCTCCACGAACTCGCTCATCGGCACGTGCAGGGCCTCCGCCGCGTGCCCGGCCTCCCACTCGTCGTCCTCCCGGACGTCCAGCAGAAGGCCCTCCGGCGGCACCGCCGTGGCCTCCACCGAAGGAATCCGGCCGTACTGCATCAGGTCACGCCCCTCTCACCCGGCCCCGGCCCTCCGGTGCCGTCCCACAGATTCCGCTCATGCCGCACATCCCGGCCGAGCACCCCGGCCGACCGCCTTGCCGGGAACCTAACCCGTCGGCCCCGGCTGCTCCGTCCGGCCCGCCGTCCCCGCTTGGCCCATCCGACCGGTCAGCTCGGCCAGACGCGCCTCCTTCTCGGCGATCCGCTCGTGCAGCCGCCCGGCGATCTCCTCCAGCAGGCCGTCCGGATCATCGGGCGCCAGCCTGAGCATGGAGCCGATCGCGCCCTCCTCCAGCTCAGCCGCGGCCGCGGCCAGCATCTCCTTGCGCCGCGCCAGCCACTCCAGGCGCGCGTACAGCTCCTCGCCGCGGGCGGCCGCCCGCTCCTCCCCGGTCCGCGGCCCGGCGGCCCACTCCTCGGCCAGCGCGGCGAGCGCCTCCTCGTCGCCGTCGGAGTACGCCTTGTTCGCCCGGGTCATGAACTCCTCGCGCCGCCCGCGTTCCGCCTCGTCCTGCACCAGGTCCGGATGCGCGGAGCGCACCAGTTCCCGGTACAGGCGCCTGGCCCGCTCGCTGGGCCGCACCCGCTCCGGAGGCCGCACCCGCTGCCCGGTGAGCATCGCGACGGCCTCCGGCGGCAGCCCGGCGGAGTCCATCCAGCCCTGGTACAGCTCCTCCACGGCCGGCATCGGCAGGAAGGAGGCGCGTGCCTCGCGCGCTCTGCGCACATCCTCGGGGTCACCGGTGCACGCGGCCACCGCCTCGGCGATCAGGACGTCCAGTTCCTCGATCCGGCCGTACAGCGGGCCGAGCCGCTGTTCGTGCAGCCGGGAGAAGTTCTCCACCTCGACCCGGAAGGTCTCCACGGCGATCTCGTACTCGATCAGTGCCGTCTCGGCCGCGCGCACGGCCCGCTCCAGACGCTCGACGGCCTCCCCGCCGGCGCTCGGGGCGGCCTCCGGCGCGTCCTGCGGCTCGTACGGCTCATGCGGCTCGCGCCCGGCCTGCCGGGCTTCCTGCTGGGCTTCCGGATCCACGGGCTTCCTCGCGACGGCGTTCCACTGCGCCCCGGTCCTGACCGGGCCCTGGCCGGGCCCCTGACCGGGATTCGCGCCGCGGCCACCGGGAAGGCTCCCCGGCCGGACGGCGGCGTCACCCGGCCAGCCTACGGCTCCCCCGGCCCGGGCCTCACACCCCGCCCGCGCTCCCGTCTCCGCGCAAGTCCTCAGGCCC
>NZ_JAKMAY010000241.1:6389-8878 GCF_022015835.1 Streptomyces sp. ICN903
CAAGTCCTCAGGCCCGGCCCCGCACCCCGCCCTCACACCTCCCGCTCGGCGGGCAGCCGCCCGGCGCGCACCGCGGCCGCCAGCTCCGCGTGATCCCTCTCGGTACGGTCGGCGTAGGCGACCGCGAAGGCGGCCACCGCCTCGTCCAGCTCCTCCGACTTGCCGCAGTACCCCGCCAGCAGCCGCGGATCGGCACTGTGGGAGTGCGCACGGGCCAGGAGGGCCCCGGTCATCCGCGCGTAGTCGTCGATCTCGCCGGCGCCCAGCGCCGCCGGATCCACGCTGCCCTTGCGGTTGCGGAACTGCCTCACCTGGTACGGCCGCCCCTGGACCGTCGTCCAGCCCAGCAGTGTGTCGGAGACCACCTGCATGCGCCGCTGCCCCAGCACCACCCGGCGCCCCTCGTGCCCCGGTTCCGGCTCCGGCCCGGCGATGCCCGCCAGGGCCGTGTACGGCCGCAGCACCGAAGGCCGCGCCTCCTTCACCTGGAGCACCAGCGGCTTGCCCCGGTGGTCCAGGAGCAGCACCACGTACGAGCGCGTGCCCACACTGCCGGTGCCCACGACCCGGAACGCCACGTCGTGGATCGCGTACCGGGCCAGCAGCGGCAGCCGGTCCTCGGGCAGCGTCCCCAGGTACTCCTCCAGTGAGGCGGCCACCGCCGCCGCCTCCTCGTCGGACGCCCTGCGCAGCACCGGTGGGGCGTCCACGAAGACCCGGCCGCCGTCACCGGTCTCCCGGGTGGACCTGGCGGCGAAGCGCGCGCTGGTGTTGCGCCGGGCCTTCTCCGAGACCCGCCGGAGGGTGCCCAGCAGATCGTGGGCGTCGGCGTGCGAGACGAGCTCCTCGTCGGCGACGGCGTTCCAGGCGTCGGCCGCCGGCATCCTCGCCAGCAGCCGCAGGGTGTGCCGGTAGGCGCCGGCCGCGTCGCAGGCCGCCGTCCGGCACACGTCCTCGTCCGCCCCCGCCTCCCGCCCGGCCAGCACCAGGGAGGCGGCCAGCCGCTTGAGGTCCCACTCCCAGGGGCCGCGCACGGTCTCGTCGAAGTCGTTCAGGTCGATGGTCAGGCCGCCGCGGGCGTCACCGTAGATGCCGAAGTTCGCGGCGTGCGCGTCACCGCAGATCTGCGCGCCGACGCCGGTGGCGGGTGTGCCGTGCGCCAGGTCGTACGCCATCAGCCCGGCGGAGCCGCGCAGGAACGCGAAGGGGGAGGCGACCATCCGGCCGACCCGGATCGGCACCAGTTCCCCGATCCGGCCCCGGTTGGACTCCTCCACGGCCGTCACCGCGTCCGGCCGCCCCGGCGCCTCGGAGAACCCGGCGTGCGCCCGCCTGGGCACCGCCTCCCGCAGCGCCTTGCCCTCCCGCTTCGGCGCCCGCAGGCTCCCGCGGTCCGCGAAACCCGGCACGTACGGCAGCCGCTCGTCCACGGCCCCCACCCCCTGCTACCTACCAGCGGGCGACGGCGGGCCGGCACCGACCGGGGCCGACCCGCGCCGACCGCGACGATCAGCGGACTCGAAGGTACCCCTCTGCCCGCTGCCGGGCAGCCCCCGAAGCGGACCGGACCGCCCCGGAACCGCGACCGGATCCGAAAACGAAGCGAGCCTCTCACGGTGACTTCCGTCACTGTGAGAGGCTCGCTCTCTGTGCGCGAGGGGGGAGTTGAACCCCCACGCCCTTTCGGGCACTGGAACCTGAATCCAGCGCGTCTGCCTATTCCGCCACCCGCGCATGGGTGTTGTCGCTTTGATTCTCCCACACTCTCCGGACCGCTCTCGTCCGGTCCGGCGGGATCGCCTGGCGACACACAGAACATTAGCACGCTGTCCGGGGTGGTCTCACACCCGTATCGACCGACCACGGTTTGGGACACTGGACCCGTGCCACCTCTACGATCCGTGTGAGGGTTGACACCCGCGCGCCGGGCCCCGGTGGGGAACCAGCCGTTCACCCCGCGCGTGGATACGATCAGTAAGCAGTATCGGAAGGCAACGCGTCGCGCGCGACCGCGACCGGCGCACTGGAGCCGTGGGCATCGGGGAAGGAGGTGCACCGTGGGAGTTCTGAAGCGCTTCGAGCAGCGTCTCGAGGGTCTCGTCAACGGCACCTTCGCCAAGGTGTTCAAATCCGAGGTGCAGCCCGTCGAGATCGCGGGCGCCCTCCAGCGCGAGTGCGACAACAACGCCACCATCTGGAACCGGGAGCGGACGGTCGTCCCCAACGACTTCGTCGTCCAGCTCAGTGCCCCGGACTTCGAGCGCCTCAGCCCCTACTCCGGGCAGCTCGGCGACGAGCTGGCCGGCATGGTGCGCGAGTACGCCAAGCAGCAGCGCTACACGTTCATGGGCTCGGTCAAGGTGGGCCTGGAGCGGGCAGACGACCTCGACACCGGCCTGTACCGGGTGCGCAGCCGCACCCTCGCCTCCAGCTCCTCCCAGCACCAGTCCCCGCACGGCGCGCCGCCTCCCGCACCCGCCCCCGGAGCC
>NZ_JAKMAY010000242.1:0-8826 GCF_022015835.1 Streptomyces sp. ICN903
TGCTCCAGGGGGTGGTCGGCTCTCCCGTCGGGGGCGCCGGTGACGGCGGGAGGACCGCGGGGCCGGGGAAGCCGGTCCGGGCCGGTGTCCACTCGGCCGCGCTGAAGGTGGCCGACGGCGGCCGGGCCGCGGAGTCCGGGCGGCGGGAGGTGGAGCCGTTCAGCCTGCTGGGGGTGACCTGGACCGATCCCGCCGCCCGCGTGGAGGGCACGGTGGAGGCCCGCACCCGCAGCACGGCGACGGGCCGGTGGTCGCGCTGGCTGGTGCTGGACGGTGACAGCGGGCAGGGCGAGCGGGGGGCCGGGCGCGGCGGTACCGAACCGGCCTGGGTGGGCCCCTCGGACGGGGTCGAGGTGCGGGTACGGGCCGCGGGCAAGTCCTCGGCCGGTCTGCCCGCGGGGCTGCGGCTGGACATGGTCGATCCCGGCGGCACGGCCACGGGCATGGAGCCGGCCGCGTTCACCGATGACGACCCCGCGGCCGATCCCTCCCCCACCCCGGAGCCGTCCGAACCGGAACCGGGCGGGTCGCTGCCGGCCACCGAGCCGGCACCGGAGCCGCCGGCCACGCAGAGCGCTCCGCCCACCGAGCCGGCACCGGCGAGCACACCTCCCACCGCACCCACCTCACCGCCGCCCTCCAGCGCATCGCCGTCGGCGAGCCCGTCGCCCTCGGTGAGCGGTCCGCCGGCTCCGCCGTCCACCGCGCCGCGTCCGCCGATCACCGACCGCGCGGGCTGGGGGGCGGACGAGTCCGCCAGCCCCGAGGAGCCGGTCTACCTGCCCGACGGGAAGATCAGGGCGGTGGTGGTGCACCACACCGCCGAGTCCAACTCCTACACCTGCGACCAGGCACCGTCGGTGGTGCGCGGCATCTACGCCTACCACGTGAAAACGCTGGGCTGGCGGGACATCGGCTACAACTTCCTGGTCGACAGGTGCGGCAGGATCTACGAGGGCCGCAAGGGCGGCGTGGACCGCCCGGTGATGGGCGCGCACGCCTACGGCTTCAACGCCGAGACCACCGGCATCTCGATCCTGGGCACCTACACCGACACCGCCGCCTCCACCGCCGCGCTGACCTCGGTCGCCCGTATCGCGGCGTGGAAGCTGGGCCAGTACGGCGTCGCGCCGAAGGGCACCGCCACCCTCACCGCCGGCGACGCCGGCCGCAACTATTTCGGCAAGACCTGGGCCAAGGGCGCGCGGCTGTCCCTCCCCGCCGTCCACGGGCACCGCGACGGCTACAACACCCAGTGCCCCGGCAACCGCCTCTACGACCAGCTCGCCACCGTCCGCACTTACGCCGCCGGCCCGGTCGGCGGCCTGGCGATCACCTCGGTCACCGGCGCCGGGCAGTCCGGGGCGACCTACTACACCAAGGCCGCCGTCACGGTGAACTGGAAGGCGAGCACGCCCGCCGCGCTGGTCTCCCGGTACGAGCTGCTGGTCGACGGCAAGGTCGCCGCCACCGCCGCGAACACCGCCGCCTCGGCCAAGGCCGCCCTGGCGGTGGGCACCCACACCGTGGCCGTCCGCGCCGTCCACATCTCGGGCAAGACCGCCACCACCGCGGCCGCGACTGTGGTCGCCGAGACCACTACCCCCGCCTTCACCACCAAGCCGAACCTGGCCCTGCGCACCGGCACCGTCGACACCGGCGCCGTCCCGGTCACACTGAAGTGGAAGGCCACCGACACCGCCGCCCTGAAGGAGGTCAGGCTGACCAAGCCGGTGGCCAGGACCTACGGGCCCACCACCACCAGCGCCTCCCACACCGCCGCCTCGGGCAAGGCCACCACCTGGTCGCTGACCGCCCGCGACCAGGCAGGCAACACCGCCACCGCCTCGGTGGCCGGCACCCCGGTGATCCTCCAGGAGTCCTCGGCCACCAGGAAGGGCACCTGGACCACCAGGTCCTCCACCAGCTACCTGGGCGGCAGGTCCTACTCCAGTTCCGCCAAGAACGCCTCGCTGAGCTGGACCTTCACCGGGCGCTCGGCCGCCTGGATCGTCTCGCGGGCCTCCGGCTCCGGCCAGGCCCACATCTACGTCGACGGCACCAAGGCCGCCACCGTGGACCTGAAGTCCTCGACCACCAAGTACCGCCAGGCGATCTGGACCAGGACCTGGGCCGGCAGCGCCAAGCACACCGTCAGGATCGTCGTCGTGGGCACCAGCGGCCGGCCCACCGTCACCACCGACGGACTCGTCTACCTCAAGTAGGCACGGGTCGGCGACAAGAGCGGCACACCGGGGCCGGGTGCCCTCCGCACAGAGCGGAGGGCACCCGGCCCCGGCCATGAGCACCACCGACCGTGCCGGAGCGGAGCCGGTCTCACGGACGGTGTTGACACCACCGGCCGTCTCTCTAGGATCCGTGACGTCCCGGCTCATCGAACGGTGTTCGACATTTCGTACGGTCAGGTGGACGGCCACTGCCCCTGCCCCGTTCCACCACCGCGGCCACCGGCCCGGGACGACCCCCACACGAGAAGGAGTCTCGAGATGGCAAGGACGGCAAGGGCAAGATCCCTCTTATGGCCGGCCCTCGTCGCCGTACTGCTCGTCCTGGGCGTGGACGGCGCCGCGCTGGGCCACGGCCGGAGCGGGAGCACCCCGCTCACGACCTCCCGCGCGGCCGCTGACGCCGCCACCGCCGCCGCGAGCCCCGGATGCGGCCGGGCCCCCACCCTGACGAGCGGCACCCACACGATCCAAAGCGGCGGCAGGGACCGGAGCTTCATCCTGCGGATCCCCGGCGGCTACGACCGCGACCGCCCCTACCGGCTGGTCTTCGGGTTCCACTGGCTGGGCGGCTCCTCCACCGACGTCGCCACCGGCCGCACCGTGGACACGGGCACCTGGGCCTACTACGGGCTCCAGCGGCTGGCGGACGAGAGCGCCGTCTTCGTCGCGCCCCAGGGCCTCGACAACGGCTGGGCCAACACCGGTGGGAGGGACACCGCCTTCGTCGACGACATGATCCGGCTGATCGAGGCGGACCTGTGCGTCGACCAGGAGCAGCGCTTCGCCCTGGGGTTCAGCTACGGGGGCGCGATGTCGTACTCGCTGGCGTGTTCGCGCGCGACGGTCTTCCGCGCGGTCGCGGTCCAGAGCGCCGGGGTGCTCAGCGGGTGCGACGACGGCACCAGGCCCATCGCCTACTTCGGAGTGCACGGCCTCAGGGACAGCGTCCTCGGTATCTCCGGGGGCCGGGCGATGCGGGACAGGTTCGTCCGGAACAACGGCTGCACCCCCCAGAACCCGCCGGAGCCGTCCCAGGGCAGCCTGACCCACCGGATCACCGCCTACTCGGGCTGCTCGGCCGGGCACCCGGTCGTCTGGGCCGCGTTCGACGAGGGGCACATCGCCGCCCCGCAGGACGGGGCGCCGGGTGACAGCGGCCCCAGGACCTGGCTGCCGGCGGAGATATGGAAGTTCTTCTCCCAGTTCCAGAGCTCCGACCCGGACCCCGAGCCGGACCCGGACCCGGAGCCCGAACCCGAGCCGGCGACCTGCCGGGTCACCGCCGCCGTCAACGCCTGGAACACCGGCCTGACCTCGAGCATCACCATCACCAACACCGGCACCACCGCGATCGAGGGCTGGTCGCTGGCCCTCACCCTGCCCGAGGGGCAGACCATCACCTCCGGCTGGAACGCGGTCTACTCCCCCGCCTCCGGCCGGGTGACGGCCAGGAACGTCTCCTACAACGCCACCATCGCCCCGGGCGCGTCGGTCGACATCGGCTTCCAGGCCACCCACACCGGCGACACCGCCCCGCCCGGCTCCTACGCCCTCAACGGCACCGCCTGCGCCTCCGCGGGCGGTTCGCGGAGCTGACCGGACGGGCCGGACCTGCGGCAGGGCCCCACCGGAGTGCTCCGGTGGGGTCCTGCCGCTCCGCCCGCTCCCGGACCGCGAGATCCGGCGGGCCCGCGCCCGCGCCGAAGTGGCCGGGCACGGAACGGACGGCCGTCAGAACTCGACCGTGGAGACCGCGTAGACCCGCAGGCGGTCCTCGCTGGTGACGTCCACGGTGACCGCCAGGTCGGGCCGCTCGCCGGGCCGCTCGATCCTGGCGCCCGCATAGCGGCGGCCCGGGGCGTCCAGGTCCCAGCCCACCGTCTCGGCCTGCCGCCCGGTGACCCCGGGGGCGCCCTCGCGCAGGGCGTCCGGATCGCCGCCGGCCTCCTCGAAGAACCTCTCCAGACCCTGCCGGGAGGTGCGGAACTGCACGTAGAAGGAGCTGCGCTGCCAGCTGTTGGTCTCGTAGTGCGCCACATAGCTGGACCCGCCGGGCACCGGCACCTCGTAGATGCGGCTCTCCAGCTTGCTGGGCCACTTCCACACCAGGCCGGTGGCGGCGGCGGCGCGCTGCTTGTCCTTGCCGCTGTCGCGGCTCTGGTAGGCGGACAGCACCAGGTAGCCGGCGGGGACGGCGATCAGCAGCACCACGATGATCGCGACCAGCCAGCGGTGCCTGGGCCGGTGCGGCGGGGTCCCGGGCTGCGGCAGGGACACGGTGGCGGTCAACGGCCCGCCCCCCAGCCGCGCGACGGCAGCAGGCCGGCCCCGGCGCGCTCGTACCGCTCCACCCGGCGGCGGTTGGCGCGGCGGAAGCGGCGGGCGACCAGCCGGGCGAGGTCGGCGGCGCCGACCATGCCGGCCTCCGGGCCGAGCTCGGCTCGCGCGATGCGGGCCTCGGGACGGTAGCCGCGGCCGGTGAGGTGGCGGCGGAAGGCGTCCCGGGCGGGGCCGATCAGCAGTTCGTCGGCGGCGCTGACCCCGCCGCCGACGACGAAGCAGGAGGGGTCCAGCGCGGCGGCCAGGTTGGCGATGCCGACGCCGAGCCACTCGCCGATCTCCTGGAGGAGCTCGGTGCACATCGCGTCGCCCTCGCGGGCCAGTTCGGTGATCAGCGGCCCGGTGATGTCGCTGACGTTGCCGCCGACGCGGTCGATGATCCCGTACGCGACCGGCGACTCGGCCGCCGCCAGCTCGCGGGCCTCGCGGACCAGGGCGTTGCCGGAGCTGTACTGCTCCCAGCAGCCGCGGTTGCCGCAGGGGCAGCGGTGGCCGCCGGGCACGACCTGCATGTGGCCGAACTCCCCGGCCACCCCGTACTTGCCCCGCTTGACCTGGCCGTCCTCGAGTATGGCGCCGCCGATGCCGGTGCCGAGGGTGATCATGACGAGGTGGTCCTCGCCGCGGCCGGCGCCGAAGCGCCACTCGCCCCAGGCGGCGGTGTTGGCGTCGTTGTCGACCATGACGGGCACGGCCAGGCGGGCGGTCAGCGCGTCGCGCAGCGGCTCGTCGCGCCAGGCCAGGTGGGGGGCGAACAGCACCCGGGAGCGGTCGGCGTCCACCCAGCCGGCCGCCCCGATGCCGACGGCGTGCACGTCGTGGCGGTCGGAGAGGTCCAGGACCAGTTCGGCGATGGTGTCCTCGACGACCTGCGGGCTCTTGGACTTGTCGGGGGTCTCGGCCCGGACCTTCTCCAGGATGCGGCCGTCGGCGTCGACGACGCCCGCCATCACCTTGGTGCCGCCGATGTCGATGCCCACCGTGGGCACGCGCGGCGCGGAGACGTAGGAGCGCCGCTCGCGCGTGGCCACGGCCCTGAACACCGTCGCTCTGGCGGTCGCCCTGGCAGTCGTTCCGGCGCTCGTTCCGGCGCTCGCTCCGGCAGTCGCTCGAACAGAGCCTCGGTGCGCCCGGTCACGGTACGTACTCATCACCGTCGATTGTGCCCTACGGAGCCTTGCGGCCCGGTTCCGAGGGACGGGTGCGCGCCAGTTCGTGGCCGAGCCGGTCCAGGTCGCTGCCGCCCGCCATCTGGCGGGTCAGCTCGTCCAGGCCGATCTCCTCGCGTGCGTGGCTGCCGGCCATGGAGCCGCGCCTGAGCAGGACGAACCGGTCGCCGACCAGATGGGCGTGGTGGGGGTTGTGGGTGACCAGGACGACACCCAGCCCCTGGTCGCGGGCGGCGGCGACGTAGCGCAGGACCACCCCGGCCTGTTTGACGCCGAGGGCGGCGGTCGGCTCGTCCAGGACGATCACCCGGGCGCCGAAGTGGACGGCGCGGGCGATGGCGACCGACTGCCGTTCGCCGCCGGAGAGGGTGCCGATGGGCTGGTCCACGTCGCGCAGGTCGATGCCCATGCGCAGCAGGGCCTCGCGGGTGGTGCGGCGCATGGCGGCGGTGTCCAGCCGGCGGAAGGGGCCGCGCCCGGTGACGGGCTCGGAGCCGAGGAAGAAGTTGCGCCACACCGGCATCAGCGGGACGACGGCCAGGTCCTGGTAGACGGTGGCGATGCCGCGGTCGAGGGCTTCGCGGGGGGAGGCGAGGCGGACCTCCTCGCCGTCGATGCGGAAGGTGCCGTCGTCGTGCCGGTGCAGCCCGGAGACGATCTTGATGAGGGTCGACTTGCCGGCACCGTTGTCGCCGAGCACGCAGACGACCTCGCCGGGGCGGACCGCCAGCGACACGTCCTCCAGCGCGGTCACGTTGCCGTAGCGCTTGCCGACGCCGGCCAGCTCCACCAGTGCCGTGGAGGAGCCGGCCGTCGCCGTGGGTGTCCCGTTCACGAGGATGCCTCCGCCCGCTTGCGGATCCATGCGTTGAGCAGCGTGGCGAGCAGCAGCATCGCCCCGAGGAAGAACTTGAACCAGTTGGGGTCCCACTGGGCGTAGACGATGCCCTTGCTGGTCATGCCGAAGATCAGGGCGCCGACGGCGGCGCCGGCCGCCGAGCCGTAGCCGCCGGTGAGCAGGCAGCCGCCGATGACGGCCGCGGCGATGTAGATCAGCTCGTTGCCCACGCCCTCGCCGGACTGCACGACGTCGTAGCTGAACAGCAGGTGCTGGCCGGAGATCCAGGCGGCCAGGGCCACGCCCATGTACAGGCCGACCCGGACGCGGTCGACGGGGACGCCGACCGCGCGGGCGGCGTCCGCGTTGCCGCCGGTGGCGAAGATCCAGTTGCCCGCCCTGGTCCGCAGCAGGATCCAGGTGGCCGCGGCGACCAGCGCGAGCCACCACACGATGGTGACCCTCAGCTGGAAGCCGCCGACGGTGATGTCGGAGGCGAAGACCGCGCGGGCGGAGGCGAAGCCCTCCATGTCGCCGATCGCCTTGGTGGAGACCGTGCCGCCGATCAGCTTGGTGAGGCCGAGGTTGAGGCCGGTGAGCATCAGGAAGGTGCCCAGGGTGATGATGAAGCTCGGCAGGCGGGTGCGGGTGAGCGTCCAGCCGTTGAAGAAGCCGATCGCGAGGGTGACCAGCAGGGACACCGCGACGCCGACCCAGGTGTTCGCCGTCATCTGGTAGCTGAACATCGAGGACACCAGCGCCGAGCTGGTCACCATCACGCCCGCCGACAGGTCGAACTCCCCGCCGATCATCAGCAGGGCCACCGGCACCGCCATGATGCCGATCGTGGAGGCGGCGTACAGGACGGTGCCCAGGCCGGCGGGGCGCAGGAAGCCGTCGGCGGCGAGGGCGAAGAAGACCAGGACGGCGACGGCCCCGACCACCGCGCCCAGCTCGGGGCGGGCCGACAGGCGCCGTGCCACCGGGCCGCGCGCGGCGGCGTCCTTCGCCAGGGCCGCGGGGGTGGCGGTCATCGGGTGCCCCGCTCGGTGTACTTCTCCAGGTCGGCGGCGTCGTCCTCGGTCACCAGCTGCGGGCCGGTGAGGACCGGCCGTCCGCCGCCGAGCATGTTGCCGTTGTAGCGGTGCAGCCACAGCAGGTCGACGGCCTCGTAGCCCTGGAGGTAGGGCTGCTGGTCGACGGCGAAGCCGATCGTGCCGTCGCGCAGTCCGGCGGCGACCTGGGCGTTGAGGTCGAAGGTGTTGACCTCCGCGTCGCTGCCCGCCCGCTCCACGGCCTTGGCGGCGGTGGCGGCGAAGGGGGCGCCGAGGGTGACGACGGTGTCCACGTCCCGGTCGGACTGGAGCTCGGCCTCGACGGAGGACTCCACGGAGGGCATGTTGGTGCCGTCCACGTAGAGGTTCTCCACCTCGCCGTCGAAGGCCTCGCGCACTCCGTCGCAGCGTTCCTCGTGACCGACGTTGCCCTGTTCGTGGACGACGCACAGGGCCTTGCCGTGGCCGCGCTCGTTCAGCTCCTCGCCGACCGCCTCGCCGGCGACGGACTCGTCCTGGCCGATGTGGGCGAGGGCGCCGAGGCCGGCGGACTCCTCCTGGCCGGAGTTGATCGTGACCACCGGTATCCCGGCCTTCACCGCCTTGCGCACCACCGCCTCCATGGCCTCGGGCTTGGCGAGGGTGACGATCAGCCCGTCCACCTTCCGGTCGATGGCGGTCTGGACGAGCTGGGCCTGGCGGCCGGCCTCCTTGTCGTGGGAGTAGACGAACTCCACGTTGTCCTTGACGGCCGCCTGCTCGGCGCCGCTGCGGACGATGTCCCAGTAGGTGTCGCCGTCTCCCGAGTGGGTGACCATCGCGAACGTCCAGCGCGGGGTGTCCACCGCCGCGCGGCCTCCGGCGCGCTCGCGCTCCTCCTCGGCCCGCTTCCCGCCGGTGCTGCTGCATCCGGCCAGGGCGAGCGCGAGTACCGCCGCCGACGCCGTGGCCCTCGTCCGTATGCCGGCCCGTATGCCGGTCCGTACGCCCCTGCGTACCCCTCCTGCCGTGGTCACGCGGTTTCCGCCCTCTCGCTGCGTGAGTGCCGGCCTGGCGGCCGGCTTTCGTGCCGTGCCGGGGCGCGGGCGGTGCCCGGCCCCGGCCGACCAAGTATCCGTCACCGCCGCTCGCACGGGGATCGGGGGTGGCGCGGGAGGAAACGGGCGGTGCGGGTG
>NZ_JAKMAY010000243.1:0-8801 GCF_022015835.1 Streptomyces sp. ICN903
GCGGGGTGGTGGGCGACCGGGTGGGAGGGGCGCCTACGCTGCTGTGGCGCCGGCGCGGAGGAACGTGTTCCGGCGCGCGTACCGCCTGTGAGGAGAACAACCGTGCTCGTACTGCTGCCGCCGTCCGAGGGGAAGGCCGCCGGGGCTTCCGGTCCCGCGCTCGATCTGGGGGCCCTGTCGCTGCCGGGGCTGACGGCCGCGCGGGAGGCGGTGCTGGCCGAGCTGGTGGAGCTGTGCTCGGCCGACGAGGACAAGGCGCGCGAGGTGCTGGGTCTGAGCGAGGGCCTGCGCGGCGAGGTGGCGAGGAACGCCGGACTGCGGACGGCCCCGACACGTCCCGCCGGCGAGGTCTACACCGGTGTGCTCTACGACGCTCTGGACCTGGCCACGCTGGACGAGGCGGCGCGGGAGCGGGCCGGTCGGTGGCTGCTGGTGTTCTCGGGGCTGTGGGGCGCGGTGCGGGTCGGCGACCCGATCCCGCCCTACCGCTGCTCGGGCGGGGTGCGGCTGCCGGCGCTGGGATCGCTGGGCCGGTACTGGCGGGAGCCGCTGGAGTCGGTGCTGCCGGAGGCGGCGGGCGAGGGACTGGTGCTGGACCTGCGGTCGGCGGCGTACGGGGCGATGTGGAAGCCGAAGGGCGCTCCGGCCGGGCGGACGGCGACGGTGCGGGTGCTCCAGTCCAGGATCGTCGGCGGTGTGGAGAAGCGGTCGGTGGTCAGCCACTTCAACAAGGCCACCAAGGGGCGGATGGTCCGCGCGCTGCTGCGCGAGGGCCTTGAGCCGGGCGGCCCGGCGGAGCTGGCCGAGGCGCTGCGAGGCCTGGGGTACACGGTGGAGGCGGAGCCTCCGGCGAGGGACGGGGCGCCGTGGCGGCTGGACGTGGTGGTCACCGATCTCTGACGGGGCTCGGGATCCGACTCGTTGCGTCATGCGCAACGGGCGTTGCGGTGCGTGGACGGGGTGGGCAGGATGGCCGCCATGACAGCCACCGCGGACGCGCCCCTGCCCTCCGTACTCGCCCTGGGCCCCGTACTGCCGGTGGTCGTCCTCGACGGCGGAGCCGATCCGGCCGAGGCCGTACCCCTGGCGCGGGCGCTGGTGGCGGGCGGGCTGCGGGCGGTCGAGATCACGCTGCGGACGACGGGCGCGCTGGAGGCGGTGCGCCGGGTCGCGGCGGAGGTGCCGCGGGCCGTGGTCGGCGCGGGCACGGTGCTCGCCCCGGAGCAGGCCGCGGCGGCGCGGGACGCCGGCGCCCGCTTCCTGGTCAGCCCCGGCTGGACGGACCGGCTGCTGGTGGCGGCGCGGGAGGCGGGCGTGCCGCTGCTGCCGGGGGTCTCCACCGCCTCGGAGGTCATGGCGCTGCTGGAGCGCGGGGTGACGGAGATGAAGTTCTTCCCCGCCCGGGCCGCGGGTGGACCGGCGTATCTGAAGGCGCTGGCCTCGCCGCTGCCCCGGGCCCGGTTCTGCCCGACGGGCGGCATCGGGCCGGACTCGGCGGCGGACTACCTGGCGCTGCCCAACGTCTGTTGTGTGGGCGGCAGTTGGATGCTGCCGCCGGAGGCGGTGCGGGCGCGGGACTGGGGGCGGATCGAGCGCCTGGCCCGCGAGGCGGCCCGGCTGGGCGCGGGCGCGGGTACGGGCGCCCCCGCGAGCGCCGACGCGGGTGGTACGGGCGACGCGGGCGGCGGGGACGTCAGCGCAGGTGGCCGGTGTCGTTGAGCAGTCGCAGCGAGGCGTTGCCGTCCGCGTAGTACGCCACCGCCGACAGCGAGGCCGCCGACAGTTCCATGCGGAACAGCGCCTCGGGCGGTGCGCCCAGGGCCGTGCACGCCAGCACCTTGACCGGTGTGACATGGGTGACCAGCAGCACCGTGCGGCCGGCGTGGCGGGCCAGGATCCGGTCGCGGGCGGCCTCGACGCGACGGATGACGGAGGCGAAGGACTCGCCGCCGGTGGGCGCGGCCTCGGGCGAGGCCAGCCAGGCGTCCAGGTCCTCCGGGTACCGTTCGCGGACCTCGGCGAAGGTCAGCCCCTCCCAGGCGCCGAAGTCGGCCTCGCGCAGGTCGTGTTCGACCTCGACCCCCAGCCCGAGCCGGTCGGCGACCGCCCGCGCGGTCTGGCGGCAGCGCACCAGCGGCGAGCTGATCACCTGCTGGACGGTGCCGCGCGCCGCGAGGGCCGAGGCGGCCGCCTCGGCCTGGCGCAGCCCGGTCGCCGACAGCTCCGGGTCGGTGCCGCCGCTGCCGGAGAACCGCTTGAGGGGGGTGAGCGGGGTCTCGCCGTGGCGCAGCAGGACGAGGGTGGTGGGGGTGCCCATGTCGGCGCCCCAGCCCGTCTGCGGGGTGCGCGGCTCCCCCTGTCCGGCGGGCGCGGCCTCGGCCACCGGCTCCACGGGCAGTTCGTCGGCCGCGGTCAGGGCCGTCGGGTCGTCCGTCCCGGCGCCCCGCTCGGCGGCGGCGGCCGTGCGGTGGGTCTCCTGTACGGCCTGGCGTACGGCGGCCCGCGCCGCCGCCCGCGCCTCGGCCGAGCTCTCGGGGGTGGCCGCCGAGGCCTCGGAGGCCGCCGAGGGGCCGGGGAGGCCGGGGAGGGTGTCGGCGTGGGCGCCGGCGTCGAGTTCGGCGGTGGAGTCGGCCGGCCGCCATGTCCCACCGCGGCGTCCGGCGTCCATGGCCTCGTTCGCCAGCCGGTCGGCGTGCTTGTTCTCCTCGCGCGGGATCCACTGGTAGGTGACCGACTCCGGCGGGAAGACGGAGGCGGCCTCCAGCGCCAGCGGGCGCATGGCGGGGTGCTTGATCTTCCAGCGGCCCGACATCTGCTCGACGACCAGCTTGGAGTCCATCCGCACTCGTACCAGGGCCCGCGGGTCGAGCGCGTGGGCCGCGCGCAGCCCGGCGATCAGGCCCCGGTACTCGGCGACGTTGTTGGTGGCGGTGCCGATGTACTCGGCCGCCTCCGACAGCGTCCGCCCCGTCCCGGCGTCGCGGACGACCGCGCCGTATCCGGCCGGGCCGGGGTTGCCGCGGGAGCCGCCGTCGGCCTCGACGACGAAGGTCCTGCGGGAGCCCGGGGAGTCCGGGGAGCCCGGGGCCTGCTGGGGGTCCGGCATCACAGTCCCGACTCGGGGGTGCGCACCAGGATCCGGCGGCAGTTCTCGCAGCGCACCACCGCGTCGGCCGGGGCCTGGCGGATATCGTTCAGCTCGGTGATGTTCAGCTCCAGGCGGCAGCCCTCGCAGCGCCGCTGGTAGAGGCGGGCCGCGCCGACGCCGCCCTGCTGCTCGCGCAGCTTGTCGTAGAGCTTGATCAGGTCGGCCGGGACGGAGGCGGCCACGACCTGGCGCTCCTTGGTGACGGTGGCGGTCTCGGCGTCGATCTCCGTCAGCGCCGCGTCGCGCCGCGCCGCCGCGTCGTCGATCCGGGCCTGGACGGAGTCGGCCCGCTGCGCCAGCTCGGCCGCGCGCTCCTGGGCGGACTCGCGGCGCTCCATGATCTCCAGCACGACGTCCTCCAGGTCGCTCTGGCGCCGCGAGAGGGAGGCGATCTCGCGCTGGAGGTTCTCCAGGTCCTTGGGCGAGGTGACCGCGCCGGAGTCCAGGCGCTGCTGGTCGCGGGCGGCGCGCTTGCGCACCTGGTCGACGTCCTGCTCGGCCTTGGTCTGCTCGCGGGCGGTGTCGCTCTCCTCGGTGCGGGCGGCGACCAGCAGGTCGCGCACCTGGGCGAGGTCGGCGGTCAGTCCCTCGATCTCGGCGTGCTCCGGCAGGTTCTTCCGCCGGTGGGCGAGCTGGCTGAGCCGGACGTCGAGGGCCTGGACGTCGAGGAGGCGGATCTGGTCGGCGGGCTCGGCGTTCAGTTGGGGGCTCCTGTGATGGTGGTTGCGGGGGCGGCGCCCTGGGCGGGGGCGGACGCCGCGTGGACGGTCCAGGGGTCGGTGACCGTGCGGGAGACGTGGACGCGCAGCCCCCAGCCGTGCCGCTCGGACACCGCTTCGAGCTGGGCGGCGGCCTGCTCGCACCAGGGCCACTCGGTAGCCCAGTGCGCGGCGTCCACCAGCGCCGGCCCCGTGTGGGGGCCGCCGTGCTGCACGGCCTCCGAGGCCGGGTGGTGACGCAGGTCGGCGGTGACGTAGGCGTCGACGCCGGCGGCCCGCACCTGGTCGAAGAGGCTGTCGCCGGAGCCGCCGCAGACCGCGACGGTGCCAACCGGCCGGTCCGGGTCGCCGGCGGCCCGCACGCCCTGCGCGGTGGCGGGCAGCCGTGCGGCCACCCGATCGGCGAAGCGGGCCAGCGGCTCGGGGGCGTCCAGTTCGCAGATCCGGCCCAGGCCCCGCCGTCCGGCCGGGTCGGTGGGGTCGGGCACCAGCGGGCCGGTGACGCGCAGGCCGAGGGCCTGGGCGAGGGCGTCGGAGACGCCGGGGTCGGCGCGGTCGGCGTTGGTGTGCGCCACGTGGAGGGCGGCGCCGGCCCGGATCAGGTCGTGCACGACCCGGCCCTTGAAGGATCCGGCGAAGACCGTGGTGGTGCCGCGCAGGTAGAGGGGGTGGTGGGTCAGCAGCAGGTCGGCGCCGAGTTCCACCGCCTCGTCGGCGGTCTCCCGCACCGGGTCGACGGCGATCAGCACCCGGCCGACCTCGGCGCCGGGGTCTCCGCAGACCGTTCCGACGGCGTCCCACTGCTCGGCCCGCTCGGGGGGCCACAGTTCGTCGAGTGCGGCGATGACATCGGAGAGTGCAGGCACGGGTGAGAGGTTACCTGCCGTGCGCCCCGGTGTGCGGGGCCGGGCGGAGCACACCGGGCGCCTCCTCTCCCCGCGAAACGGGCCGCCGTCCCCCGTACGTGTGAAGGCGCCCGGCTCGCGCCGTCCGGCGGAGGGCGCGAAAACTACCGTCCTCACCGGAGGTGATGGGCTGATGACCATCAGTACCGTCGAGGCCGCCCGGAGCGAGGGCGCGAGCGCGGCGCACCCCGGCCTCACGATCGCCGCGGACGGCTCCTACGCGGCCCGGCTCGTGCCGGCCGGGGACGGGCGCGGCCGGATCCCGGAGCGCTGGACGCTGGACGGCCCGGAGCCGTACGCGGTCCCGCTGCCGGGGCCCCGCCCGGAGGGGCCGGACGCCCAGGTGCTGCCGCTGCCCGACGGGCGGGTGCTGATCCGCCGTACGGCCGGCGGCCGGTGCCACCTCGCGCTGCTCTACCCCGCCGGCCCGGGCACCGGCGAGCTCCCGCTGGGCTCGGTGGACTGCGAGGGGCTGCGGCTGCTGCCGCCCGCCCCGCACGGCTCGTACGGCCCCTGCGGCTTCCCGGTCCACGCGCTCGCGCCCGGCGAGCACGGCGCGACGGTGTGGCTGGTGCACGGCGGCCCCCGCGGCCCGGAGCCGGTCGCCGAGGTGCCCGGCCGCTGCTCGGGCGGCACCTGGCTGGACCGCGAGGGGCGCCTGCTGGCCCTGGACCGCACCGACGCCGCCGGCCGCACCAAGACCGTCGCCGTCGACCTGGGGCGCGGCGGCGAGGTCTTCCCGCTGCTGGAGCTCACCGACGACAGCGACGACCGGCTGCTGCTGGCCGACCCGGACAGCGGCCTGCTGCTGCTGCGCTCCGACGCGCCGGGCGAGGCGCGGCTGGGCTGGGGCGTGCTCGGCAGCCACCGGCCCGTGCGCTTCCCCGACGCCCTGAGCCCGCCGGGCGTCGCGCTGACCCCGTTCGCCGTCCAGCCCGGCCAGGCCCTCACCCCCGAGGGCTGCGCGGTGGCACTGCGCGCGGACGGCCCGAACGGGACGTGGGTGGCCGTGTGGCGCCCCTCCCAGCGGCGGCTGCGGCATCTGCCCGCCCCGGTGGGGTGGGTGCGGGGGACGGGGCTGTGGACGGCGGAGGGCGAACTGCGGCTGCCGTGCGCCGGCGGCCGGGCGGGCCGGACGCAGTGCGGTCTGGCCCGGATCACGCCGTCTCCGGAGCCCGGGCCGCCGCCTGCCCGGCCGCACGCGGAGCCCGCCCCGGAGGGGGCCTCGGCGCAGGAGGTCGGCCCGGCGGAGAGCGGTCCGGCGGAGGGTCCGGCGGACGGTTCGGCGGAGGGCGGCGGTCCGCTCGCGGCGCGGGCGGCGGCCTTCACACCGGTGCCCCTCCAGCAGGCGCCACTGGCCCGGAAAGATGCGGAGCGAAGATCGTAGGACTACTACGATCTGGTCGGGTACGGAGGAAGAAGCCTCGAATCCACGGAGTATTCCCGCGATGTCCCAGACCCAGACCGAGACGAGCAGCGAGACGAGCGCCGGGACCGGCGAGCAGCACGGCCGGCACCGCGGCCCGGCCGCCGTCGGCGAGGAGGCCTCGGTGCCCGTGCGGGGACGCCACCGCCGCCCCGCCGGGCAGGAGCCGCTGGAGGACTGATCCCGCCCCGGCGCGTCCCTCCGGGCCCCGGGCGCCGCGGTCCCGCGCGGCGCCCGGGGCCTTGCTCCGTCCGCCGCACGCGGGGGCGCACCCCGCGTACTCCGCGCCCACCCGCCTCACCGGCCGGGAGGCGGGTGAGGCAGCATGGTCGGCCGCACCACAGGTCAGGGAGGCCGAGTCCATGGATGTCGCAGCGCGACCCGCGCCCGAGGTCGTCGCCGCCTTCGAGGCGGCCAAGGGCTTCATGCCCGCCGACGAGGGGATGGCGCTGTACGCCGCCGCCCGCGACGCGGCGCGGCTGGGGCTGCCGCTGCTGGAGATCGGCACGTACTGCGGCCGTTCCACCATCCTGCTGGCCGACGCCGCCCGCCGCGCGGACGGCGACGTGACCGTCCTGACCCTGGACCACCACCGGGGCAGCGAGGAGCAGCAGCCGGGCTGGGAGTACCACGACCCCTCCCTGGTGGATCCCGAGGTGGGGCTGATGGACACCCTGCCCTTCTTCCGCCGCACCCTGCACGCCGCCGGACTGGAGGAGTACGTCGTAGCCCTCGTCGGACGCTCGCCGCGGGCGGCGTCGGTGTGGGGCGGGCGGCTCGGCCTGGTCTTCGTCGACGGCGGGCACACCGACGAGCACGCGAGGGCCGACTACGAGGGCTGGGTCCCGCACCTGGCCGAAGGCGGGCTGCTGGTCATCCACGACGTCTTCCCGGACCCGGCCGACGGCGGTCAGGCGCCCCACCGCATCCACCGCCGCGCGCTGGAGTCCGGCGCCTTCGCCGAGGAGTGCGCGGTCCGCTCGCTGCGCGTTCTGCGGCGTACCGGCCCGGGCCTGTAGGACGCGGCGCTACGATCCGATCATGTCCCTCGGCCGACGGCTGTCCACTCCTGCCGTGATCCTCGCGATCGCGCTGTCCGTCTTCCTGGCGGGCCTGCTGGTGTGGCGGTCGGCGCAGGACACCGGCTCCGGCGGGGCGCGCGGCGCCCCGGCGGCCTCCGGTGCCCCCAAGACGTCCGGGACACCCTCCCCGGGCGCCTCTCCCGGGCAGCCGGAGGAGAGCGGGGAACCGGACGGGGAGGGAGGACCCCTGGACGGCACCGTGGTGGTGCTCGACCCCGGCCACAACCCGGACAACCGCGAGCACACCCGCGAGATCGCGCGCCGGGTGGACGCCGGCACGCACCGCAAGGAGTGCGACACCACCGGCACGGCCACCGACTCCGGCTACGCGGAGGCGTCCTTCACCCTCGACGTCGCCCGCCGCGCCCGCACCCTCCTCGAAGGGCTGGGCGCGAGGGTGGAGTTCACCCACGACGGCGACCGCCCGTACGGGCCGTGCGTGGACGAGCGCGCCCGGGCCGGGAACGAGGCGGGGGCCGACGCGGTGGTCTCGGTGCACGCCGACGGATCGGGCGAGGGCAACCGGGGTTTCCACGTCATCCTCCCCGCGCGGGTGACCGAGGGCTCCGCCGACACCCGGCGGATCACCGGCCCCTCGCGCCGGCTGGGCGAGCACCTCGCCGACGCCTTCGCCGAGGCCACCGGCTCCGGGCCCGCCGACTACCTGGGGGGTTCGGTGGCCGAGACCGGCCTGACCGTCCGCGACGACCTGGGCGGACTGAACCTCTCCCGGGTGCCCAAGGTCTTCCTGGAGTGCGGCAACATGCGCGATCCGCGGGAGGCCCGGCGGCTGTCCGACCCGAAGTGGCGGCAGCGTGCGGCCCGCGGCATCGCCGAGGGCGTCGAGGCCTTCCTGCTCGGCGAGCGCGACGGGGCGCGAAGCGGTGCCGGGGACGGTGCCTGAAGCGGCGCGCGAACCGGTGAGCGGAGTCGGCGGAACGGGCCGGGACCGGGCGGGAGAACCCGCCGGACTCCGCGGAACGTCCTTCCGTACGATAGGGCCCGCCCCCGTCTGACCAGACCATGACGAAACCGATTAAGGATATTACGTGAACATCCGCTCGCTCACCCGAAGCGATGGCGCGGTTGTCGGAGCAGCGGTGCTGCTGTTCATCGCCTCGTTCCTCGCCTTCTTCAAGGCCGACGACTGCACCGAGAACTGCACGGTCAACAGCTGGGAGCCCGCGCTCTTCCCGCTGCTGCCGACCGTGACGCTCGCCGCGCTGATCGCGGCCGCCCTGCTCGTCCTCGGGCGGATCACGCCCGGTGACCGCAAGGTGGCGGGGCTCGGACTCGACCAGTGGGGCACCGCGCTGGCGGTCTTCGTCGGCTGGGCGGCACTGTGGGCGATGTTCGCCACCATCGCGCCGGACCCGGAGGACCAGAACCTCAACCGCAACATCGACCTGGGTGTGGGCGCCTGGCTGACCCTCATCGGCGGCCTTCTCATGGCGGCCTTCGCCGTCCTGGGCAACACCGTGGGCGCGCTGAAGGCCCCGCTGCTGCCGGCCCCCTCCCCGC
>NZ_JAKMAY010000244.1:0-8768 GCF_022015835.1 Streptomyces sp. ICN903
CTCCCGGGCCCGGCAGCCCCGCGGCCGCGTCCGCGTGTCCGCACGCCTTGAAACCTCCACACACCGGAGCACAGCCAGATGCCGCTCTTCCCCGGGGGCAACCCCCGGACTTCCGGTCACCTGATCTCGGCCGCCGACCTCACCCGCGACGACGCCGTGCGCATCCTCGACACCGCCGAGGAGATGGCGCGCCTGGCCGACCGCCCGATCAAGAAGCTGCCCGCGCTGCGCGGCCGCACGATCGTCAACCTCTTCTTCGAGGACTCCACCCGCACCCGCATCTCGTTCGAGGCCGCCGAGAAGCGCCTGTCCGCCGACGTCATCAACTTCGCGGCCAAGGGATCCTCGGTCTCCAAGGGCGAGTCCCTCAAGGACACCGCCCAGACCCTGGAGGCGATGGGCGTGGACGCCGTCGTCATCCGGCACGGAGCCTCCGGGGCCCCCTACCGCCTGGCCACCTCCGGCTGGATCGACGCCGCCGTCGTCAACGCCGGCGACGGCACCCACCAGCACCCCACCCAGGCGCTGCTCGACGCGTTCACCATGCGCCGCCGCCTGATCGGCCCGGACGCCGGAATCGGCCGGGACCTGGCCGGCCGGCGGATCACGATCGTCGGCGACATCCTGCACAGCCGGGTCGCGCGCTCCAACGTCGACCTGCTGAACACCCTGGGCGCCCAGGTCACCCTGGTGGCACCGCCCACCCTGCTGCCGGTCGGCGTCGAGGGCTGGCCCTGCGAGGTCTCCTACGACCTGGACGCCGTGCTGCCGAAGTCCGACGCCGTGATGATGCTGCGCGTCCAGCGCGAGCGGATGAACGCCGCCTTCTTCCCCACCGAGCGCGAGTACTCCCGCCGCTACGGCCTCGACGTGCAGCGCATGGAGCGGATGCCCGAGCACGCCGTCGTGATGCACCCCGGACCGATGGTCCGGGGCATGGAGATCACCGCCGAGGTCGCCGACTCCGGCCGCTGCACCGTCACCGAGCAGGTCGCCAACGGCGTCTCGATCCGCATGGCCGTCCTGTACCTGCTGCTCGGCGGCTCCGAGCACGCGGGCGCCGCCGGCAGCACCGCGGGAACCGCCGACACCACCGCCCGTACCGAGGAGAAGTGACACCCATGAGCAAGACCCTGATCCGCGGCGCGAAGGTGCTGGGCGGCCAGGCGCTGGACGTCCTGATCGATGGCGGGACCGTCGCCGCCGTCGGCACCGGTCTGGACGCCGACGGCGCCCGCGTGGTCGAGGCCGACGGGCAGATCCTGCTGCCGGGCCTGGTGGACCTGCACACGCATCTGCGCGAGCCGGGCCGCGAGGACTCCGAGACCGTGCTGACCGGCACCCGGGCCGCGGCGTCCGGCGGCTACACCGCGGTGCACGCCATGGCCAACACCTTCCCCGTCGCCGACACCGCCGGCGTCGTCGAGCAGGTCTGGCGCCTGGGACGGGAGTCCGGCTACTGCGACGTGCAGCCGGTCGGGGCCGTCACCGTCGGCCTGGAGGGCAAGCAGCTCGCCGAGCTGGGCGCGATGCACGAGTCGGCCGCCTCGGTGCGGGTCTTCTCCGACGACGGCAAGTGCGTGGACGACGCGGTGATCATGCGCCGGGCGCTGGAGTACGTCAAGGCCTTCGACGGCGTCATCGCCCAGCACGCCCAGGAACCCCGCCTGACCGAGGGCGCCCAGATGAACGAGGGCGCGGTCTCCGCCGAGCTGGGCCTGGGCGGCTGGCCGGCCGTCGCCGAGGAGTCGATCATCGCCCGCGACGTGCTGCTGGCCGCGCACGTCGGCTCCCGGGTGCACATCTGCCACCTGTCCACCGCCGGATCGGTGGAGATCGTGCGCTGGGCCAAGTCCAAGGGCTGGAACGTCACCGCCGAGGTCACCCCGCACCACCTGCTGCTCACCGACGAGCTGGTGCGCTCCTACGACCCGGTCTACAAGGTCAACCCGCCGCTGCGCACCGAGGCGGACGTGAGGGCCCTGCGCGAGGCGCTGGCCGACGGCACCATCGACTGCGTCGCCACCGACCACGCCCCCCACCCCCACGAGGACAAGGACTGCGAGTGGGGCGCGGCCGCCATGGGCATGGTCGGCCTGGAGACCGCGCTGTCCGTCGTCCAGCACACGATGGTGGAGACCGGGCTGCTGGACTGGGCCGGCGTCGCAGACCGCATGTCCTTCCGGCCCGCGGCCATCGGGCGCCTGGCCGGCCAGGGGCGGCCCGTCTCGGCTGGTGAGCCCGCCAACCTCGTCCTGGTCGACCCGGCCTACCGTGGAACGGTGGATTCCGCACGTTTCGCCTCCCGCAGCCGCAACACCCCCTACCAGGGACGCGAGCTGCCGGGCCGTGTCACACACACGTTCCTGCGGGGCAGGGCGACAGTCATGGACGGAAAGCTCGTATGAACCTCTCACCGGTACCAACCGCCATCCGCTTCGCCGCGGCGCCCGAGTCGCAGCAGGTCACCGACTGGGCGCCCCGGATCGCCTGGGTGATCGGCCTCCTGCTGGTCGTCGCCCTGGTGTACTGGCTGATGAGGGAGGGCTGGAAGTGGCGCTCGGTGCTCCAGTCCGACCTCCCCGAACTGCCCCAGGCGCCCGCCGGCCCCGGGGAGCCGAGACTGACCATGACCGGCCGCTACCACGGCTCCACCGCGGCCGGGCAGTGGCTGGAGCGGATCGTCGCCCACGGCCTGGGCGCCCGCAGCCGCGCCGAGCTCACCCTCACCGAGCAGGGTGTGCACGTGCTGCGGCCCGGGGCGAACGACTTCTTCATCCCGGCCGGCAGGCTGCGCGGCGCCCGGCTCGACAAGGGCATCGCCGGCAAGGTCCTCACCGAGGACGGCCTGCTGGTGATCACCTGGGAGCACGGCGACCGCCTGCTGGACTCCGGCTTCCGCTCCGACCGCGCCGCCGAGCACGCCGCCTGGCTGGAGGAGCTCCGCACCATGTCCGGCGGCGGCTCCGGCACGGCCGGCGCCCCCGACGAACCCCACGGCACCACCGACGCTGCCGCCACCACGCACCACGAGGAAGGCGCACGATGACGACCTCCGCCCGCAAAGCCTCCAGGGCGCCCGCCGTACTGGTCCTGGAGGACGGCCGAACCTTCCGCGGCCGCGCCTACGGGGCCGTGGGCGAGACCCTCGGCGAGGCCGTGTTCTCCACCGGCATGACCGGCTACCAGGAGACCCTGACCGACCCCTCCTACCACCGGCAGGTGGTCGTCATGACCGCCCCGCACATCGGCAACACCGGCGTCAACGACGAGGACCCGGAGTCGAAGCGGATCTGGGTGGCCGGCTACGTGGTGCGCGACCCCGCCCGCGTGCCCTCCAACTGGCGCTCGGTGCGCACCCTGGACGAGGAGCTGACCGCCCAGGGCGTCGTCGGCATCAGCGGCGTCGACACCCGGGCGCTCACCCGCCACCTGCGCGAGCGCGGCGCGATGCGGGTCGGCATCTTCTCCGGCGACGCCATCGCCGACGAGGCCGCGATGCTGGCCAGGGTCAAGGCCGCCCCCGAGATGACCGGCGCCGACCTGGCCGCCGAGGTCGCCACCACCGAGGCGTACACCGTCCCGGCCATCGGGACCAGGCGCTTCACCGTCGCGGCCGTCGACCTGGGCATCAAGGGTATGACACCGCACCGGATGGCCGAGCGCGGCATCGAGGTCCACGTGCTGCCCGCCACGGCCACGATCGAGGACGTCTACGCCGTGGAGCCGGACGGGGTGTTCTTCTCCAACGGCCCCGGCGACCCCGCCACCGCCGACCATCCGGTCTCCCTCATGCGAGGGGTGCTGGAGCGCTCCACCCCGTTGTTCGGCATCTGCTTCGGCAACCAGATCCTCGGCCGCGCCCTCGGTTTCGGCACCTACAAGCTCAAGTACGGCCACCGCGGCATCAACCAGCCCGTGCAGGACCGCCTCACCGGCAAGGTCGAGGTCACCGCGCACAACCACGGCTTCGCCGTGGACGCTCCCCTCGACGCCCCCGGCGACACCCCCTACGGGCGCGCCGAGGTCTCCCACGTCTGCCTCAACGACGGAGTGGTCGAGGGCCTGCGCCTGCTGGACCGCCCCGCGTTCAGCGTCCAGTACCACCCCGAGGCGGCGGCCGGGCCGCACGACGCCGCGTACCTGTTCGACCGCTTCGTCTCCCTGATGGAGGGCCAGCGTGCCTAAGCGCACCGATATCCGTTGCGTCCTGGTCATCGGCTCGGGCCCGATCGTCATCGGGCAGGCCGCCGAGTTCGACTACTCCGGCACCCAGGCGTGCCGGGTCCTCAAGGCCGAGGGCCTGCGGGTGGTCCTGGTCAACTCCAACCCGGCCACGATCATGACCGACCCGGAGATCGCCGACGCCACCTACGTCGAGCCGATCACCCCGGAGTTCGTCGAGAAGATCATCGCCAAGGAGCGCCCCGACGCGCTGCTGCCCACCCTGGGCGGCCAGACCGCGCTCAACACCGCCATCTCCCTGCACGAGGCGGGCACCCTGGACAAGTACGGGGTGGAACTGATCGGCGCCAACGTCGAGGCCATCCGCAAGGGCGAGGACCGCGACCAGTTCAAGGAGGTCGTGGAGGCGGTCCGGGGCAAGATCGGGCACGGCGAGTCCGCCCGCTCGGTCATCTGCCACTCCATGGAGGAGGTCCTGGCCGGCGTCGAGGAGCTCGGCGGCTACCCGGTCGTGGTGCGGCCCTCCTTCACCATGGGCGGCGCCGGATCCGGCTTCGCCCACGACGAGGACGAGCTGCGCCGCATCGCCGGCCAGGGGCTGACGCTCTCCCCGACCACCGAGGTGCTCCTGGAGGAGTCCATCCTCGGCTGGAAGGAGTACGAGCTGGAGCTGATGCGCGACAAGCACGACAACGTCGTGGTCGTCTGCTCCATCGAGAACTTCGACCCGATGGGCGTGCACACCGGCGACTCCATCACCGTCGCCCCGGCGATGACGCTCACCGACCGCGAGTACCAGACCCTGCGCGACATCGGCATCGCCGTCATCCGTGAGGTCGGCGTCGACACCGGCGGCTGCAACATCCAGTTCGCCGTCAACCCCGCCGACGGCCGGGTCATCGTCATCGAGATGAACCCGCGCGTCTCGCGCTCCTCGGCGCTGGCCTCCAAGGCCACCGGCTTCCCGATCGCCAAGATCGCCGCCAAGCTGGCCGTGGGCTACACCCTCGACGAGATCCCCAACGACATCACCGAGCAGACCCCGGCCTCCTTCGAGCCCACGCTCGACTACGTGGTGGTCAAGGTCCCGCGCTTCGCCTTCGAGAAGTTCCCGGCCGCCGACTCCACCCTCACCACCACCATGAAGTCGGTGGGCGAGGCGATGGCCATCGGCCGCAACTTCCCCGAGGCGCTGAACAAGGCGCTGCGCTCGCTGGAGAAGAAGGGCAGCCAGTTCGACTTCGCCACCCCGGCGGCCGACCTGGGGGACAAGGACGAGCTGCTGGCCGCCGCCCGGCGCCCCACCGACGGCCGGATCAACACCGTCATGGCCGCCATCCGGGCCGGCGCGAGCCCCGAGGAGGTCTTCGAGGCCACGAGGATCGACCCCTGGTTCGTCGACCAGCTCTTCCTGGTCAAGGAGATCGCCGACGAACTGGCCGCGGCCGGCCGCCTGGACCCCGAGCTGCTGGCCGAGGCCAAGCGGTACGGCTTCTCCGACGCCCAGATCGCCGCGATCCGGGGCCTGCGCGAGGACGTCGTCCGCGAGGTGCGCCACACCCTGGGGGTGCGTCCGGTCTACAAGACGGTCGACACCTGCGCCGCCGAGTTCGCCGCGAGGACCCCGTACTTCTACTCCTCCTACGACGAGGAGAGCGAGGTCGCCCCGCGTGAGAGGCCCGCGGTGATCATCCTCGGCTCGGGCCCCAACCGCATCGGGCAGGGCATCGAGTTCGACTACTCCTGCGTCCACGCCTCCTTCGCGCTGCGCGACGCGGGCTTCGAGACCGTGATGGTCAACTGCAACCCCGAGACCGTCTCCACCGACTACGACACCTCCGACCGGCTGTACTTCGAGCCGCTCACCCTGGAGGACGTCCTGGAGATCGTCCACGCCGAGCGGCAGGCCGGACCCGTCGCGGGCGTCATCGTCCAGCTGGGCGGCCAGACCCCGCTGGGACTGGCCCAGGCGCTCAAGGACAACGGCGTCCCCGTCGTGGGCACCTCCCCGGAGGCCATCCACCTGGCCGAGGACCGCGGCTCCTTCGGCCGGGTGCTGGTCGAGGCCGGGCTGCCCGCGCCCAAGTACGGCACCGCCTTCTCCTTCGCCGAGGCCAAGGAGATCGCCGCCGGGATCGGCTACCCGGTCATGGTCCGCCCCTCCTACGTGCTGGGCGGACGCGGCATGGAGATCGTCTACGACGAGGCCTCGCTGGGGGACTACCTCACCCGCCACGCCGGCCTGATCTCCGAGCACCCGGTGCTGATCGACCGCTTCCTCGACGACGCCATCGAGATCGACGTCGACGCGCTCTACGACGGCACCGAGCTCTACCTCGGCGGCGTGATGGAGCACATCGAGGAGGCCGGCATCCACTCCGGCGACTCCGCCTGCGCCCTGCCGCCCATCACCCTGGGCGGTCACGACGTCAAGCGGCTGCGGGCCTCCACCGAGGCCATCGCGCGCGGCGTCGGGGTGCGCGGGCTGATCAACATCCAGTTCGCGCTGGCCGGGGACATCCTCTACGTCCTGGAGGCCAACCCGCGCGCCTCGCGTACCGTCCCCTTCACCTCCAAGGCCACCGCAGTGCCCCTGGCCAAGGCCGCCGCCCGGATCTCGCTGGGCGCCACCATCGCCGAACTGCGGGCCGAGGGCCTGCTGCCGGCGAGCGGTGACGGCGGCACCCTGCCGCTGGACGCGCCGATCTCGGTGAAGGAGGCCGTGCTGCCCTGGAGCCGCTTCCGCGACGTCCACGGCCGCGGCGTGGACACCGTGCTCGGCCCGGAGATGCGCTCCACCGGCGAGGTCATGGGCATCGACTCGGTCTTCGGCACCGCCTACGCCAAGTCGCAGGCGGGCGCGTACGGCGCGCTGCCCACCAAGGGCCGGGCCTTCGTCTCGGTGGCCAACCGGGACAAGCGCTCGATGATCTTCCCGGCCCGGGAGCTGGTCGCCATGGGCTTCGAGCTGCTGGCCACCTCCGGCACCGCCGAGGTCCTGCGCCGCAACGGCATCGACGCCACCGTGGTGCGCAAGCAGAGCGAGGGCGAGGGGCCGAACGGTGAGCGGACCATCGTCCAGCTCATCCACGACGGCGAGGTCGACCTCATCGTCAACACCCCCTACGGCACCGGGAGCCGCCTGGACGGCTACGACATCCGCACCGCCGCGGTCGCCCGCTCCGTGCCCTGCCTGACCACGGTCCAGGCGCTGGCCGCCGCCGTACAGGGCATCGAGGCCACCTCGCAAGGGGAGGTCGGGGTCCGCTCCCTGCAGGAGCACGCGGAACACCTGACAGCCGCCCGCGGGAAGTGACCAGGGGTGAGGGGGACGCCGGCAGCGGCGTCCCCCTCACCGCGAGAGCACCCCGCGGCACCCCGCCACCGGACCCCGCCACCGGACCTCGCCGCCGGATCCCGTACCGCCCGCCGCACGGAAGACCCGCATGTATCCCCTGCTGTTCCATCTGATCCTCAAGCGCCTGGACCCCGAGCGGGCGCACCACCTGGCGTTCGCCCTGATCCGGCTGGCCGCCCGCGTCCCCGGCCTGCGCCACCTCGTCGCGGCCGTCGCTGCCCCGGGCCGGGCGCAGACCCGTGCCCTGGCCACCGAGGCCTTCGGCCTGCGGATGCGCGGCCCCTTCGGGCTGGCCGCCGGCTTCGACAAGAACGCGGTCGGCATCGACGGGCTCACCATGCTCGGCTTCGACCACGTCGAGACCGGCACCGTCACCGCCCACCCCCAGCCCGGCAACCCCGCACCCCGGCTGTTCCGCCTGGTCGCCGACCGGGCCCTGGTCAACCGCATGGGCTTCAACAACGACGGCTCCGCCGCCGTGGCCGCCCGCCTGGCGGGGCGCCGGGCGGTCTTCCCCGCCACCGTCGGCGTCAACATCGGCAAGACCAAGGTCACTCCCGAGAGCGAGGCCGCCGGCGACTACGCGCTCTCCGCCTCCCGGCTGGCCCCGTACGCCGACTACCTCGTCGTCAACGTCTCCTCGCCCAACACCCCCGGCCTGCGGAACCTCCAGGCCACCGAGCACCTGCGCCCGCTGCTGGCGGCCGTGCGCTCCGCCGCCGACGCCGCGGTGCCCGGCCGCCGCGTCCCCCTGCTGGTCAAGATCGCACCCGACCTGGCGGACGAGGACGTCGACGCGGTCGCCGACCTCGCCGTGGAGCTGGGCCTGGACGGCATCATCGCCACCAACACCACCATCGCCCGCGACGGCCTGGGCCTGGCCACCGACCGCGCCGAGATCGAGGCCATCGGCGCGGGCGGACTGTCCGGCGCGCCGCTGAAGGACCGCTCCCTGGCCGTGCTGCGCCGCCTGTACGCCCGCGTCGGCGACCGCGTCACGCTCGTCGGTGTCGGCGGGGTGCGGACCGCCGACGACGTCTGGGAGCGCATCCTGGCCGGGGCCACCCTCGTCCAGGGCTACAGCGCCCTCGTCTACGAGGGCCCCCTGTGGTGCCGCCGAGTCCACCGGGGCCTGGCCGCGCGCCTGGCCGCGAGCCCGTACGCCACCCTCGCCGAGGCCGTCGGCGCAGACACCCGGAAGGTGACCCCCTGATGACCGCCCCGC